>CAJWPN010000008.1:0-54094 GCA_913045345.1 uncultured Gemmatimonadales bacterium | reverse complement strand
AGATCAGCCCCAACATCGATAAGTCACTGGAAGTAACCTGAGCAGACACCGGGGGGACCGTTTGAGGCTGGAACCAAACGGTAGCAAATACGATGATGAATAGCAGGGTTCTCATGGTCAAAAAAGTAGAGGTCGCTATGCTAGTGCGCGACGGTTAGGCTCACCTATTGATGGCTAGAGACCATCACGCCTTAAGACGTAGTGTCCCGACATGCTATCAAAACGAAGTTCTGCGATCCGCCCACCTTTGCGAACGAAGGTGAATTCCTGTGACCCGCGAGTCCACGTAAGATCACCCCTATAATCAGGCTCAAACTTCGAAGCCTGCTCCGTCTCGAGTTCGAGCCTGCCGTTATTGACGGAAGCAATCACGGAAAGCTCTGTGCCTCTCGCAGGTCCTACATAAGATCCTGTTAATTCCTCTAGGTCACCGCCGAAAGGTGCTGCCGCAGTATCCTCAAAGTCCCCTAGCACTGTTTGTGCGAGAGCTTGGCCCAGCGCCCCAGGACCAGGAGCGCCGGTAGAATTCTGAAGGACCACTATGATCAGGTCGTCATCCGGATAATAACGCCCATCTGAAGTGAAGCCATTAATTCCACCACCATGAGCGATGACTTGATGGCCACCCTGCTCTGCGACTACAAGCCCCATCGCGTAACGAACCCTTGTGCCGTCCTCAAGCGGAGCAGGCGCAGTCATCGCCTTATACGATGCAGCGCTGAGCAATTCACCACCGTGCAAGGCCTGATTCCAAGCCACAAGATCGCTAGTGGTTGAGCAGAGCGATCCCGCTGCGTAGGGCCAAGTGTGATCAATGTAATGCTTTCTGATCACACGATTTGGCTCTGTGACGTCGTAGCCATGAGCTCTATTCGCCCTCACTGCAGTCTCACTGCAGTAGTATGAGTCGTTCATCTCCGATGCATCGAAGAGTCGTCTCTCTATAAAGTCCTCATAGGACTCTCCTGATACTTCTTCAATGATAAGTCCGAGCAGGAAGTACGCGGAGTTGTTGTATATCAGAGCCGTGCCTGGTTCGAACTCAAAAGGCTCATTCTCTACCATACGGACAAGCGTATCCCGCGGAAGTTTTGATGTCCTGAGTTCTCCGAATATTGGCATCTCGGTGTACCCTTTGATGCCAGAAGTGTGATCTAAGAGGCGACGTACTGGTACGCTGTAGCCCTGCGTATCAAAGTCCAAATAGTCTGTTAGGTCCGCATCGAGATCTAACCTTCCTTCCTCAACTAGAAGGAGAGCAGCTACAGCAGTAAACTGCTTTGTGATGGATCCGATTTCGTAACTCGCATCCGGAGGTGTTGGCACACCCCACTCTAAGTCAACGAACCCGTAGCCCTGCATAAGAAGTGTTGCACCATGCTGCACTACAGCAACCGAAATACCAGGTACTGACTCGCTCTCCACATGGGCGCGAGCTGCCGCATCAAGCGCCGCAATAAGCATTTCCCGATCTGACGATTGGGCTCCGACACAACCAGTCAGTACACTAGATAAAACACAAGCTGTGAGTGCCCATGCCCGCATCACACCTGGAATTGTATACATCTTTGACTGGAAGAAACTCACCACCACTCTTTCTGGACCTCTTCCAGTCCCTTGCTTCCAGGACAGAGGTCAGCAAACGGAATCTCCACGAGTGGTCCATCCACTGTGTTCTCGAATCCGTGCATATCAGCCCCAGCCTCTTCGAGGTAGAGGAGGCCGGTGGCGATTTCGCCCCGGGACCCTACGTCGGCGAGATAATCCAGAACCGCCCGACGGTCCGTTGGGTCGTATTCATCAGCGACCTTGTGAAGCTTCACTACACTCCCATCGTGCATGGTGACGCCCTGCACAGAACCCTCTGAATACTCTGTCGTGATCTCAGTGCGGAGTGGGACAAAGTCGGTCTCGATCACCTCGTGCATATGTGAACGTGTGTGAGCATAACTCTTTGTGGATCCCTGATGATCGTTGAACGTGACGCAAGGTGATATCACGTCTACAAAAGCAAATCCACTGTGGCTTAGTCCGGCCTTCAGAATTGGGACTAGTTGATCTTTGTCACCCGAAAAAGATCTCGCAACGAATGTCGCGCCAAGAGACAAGGCCGTATTAACAGGGTCTATCGGACCCTGTTGATTTGCCACACCACCCTTAGATGTACTTCCAATATCTGCCGAAGCCGAGAACTGCCCCTTGGTTAAACCATAAACACCATTGTTTTCAAGCACGTAGAGCATATTCACATTGCGCCTGATCGCATGGCAAAACTGACCCAAACCAATTGAGAGTGAGTCTCCATCCCCTGAAATTCCCACGTACAACAGATCTCGATGAGCAGCATTAGCGCCGGCTGCGACTGAGGGCATTCGACCATGTACAGAATTAAACCCGTGCGCCTCACTGACAAAATAAGTGGGCGTCTTTGAAGAACATCCGATTCCCGAAAGCTTAGCAAGCCGATGTGGTTCTAGGTCTAGTTCGAAAAAAGTCTGTATAAGAGCGGCAGTCACAGAATCGTGTCCACATCCTGCACAAAGTGTCGACATCGAGCCTTCGTAATCCCGTACCGTGAGACCTAGGGAATTGACCTTGAGTTTCGGATGACGGGCTGCCGGCTTCTTGATATAGCTCATTGCAAGACCTCCGCGGGCTCCCGGGTAAGGAAGGGAGTGACACCTTCTATGACATGGCCCTTGCTTAACGGTTGCCCGCCATAGTAGCGGACCGACTGGAGCTTTTCCTTGGCACAAGACGTCTCAAGCAGAATCAAGTTCTTTAACTGCTCATCCCGATTCTGTTCGATAACTATCACAGTGCTGTGGTCCTCAAGAAACTGCTCTACCGCCTGGTTGAATGGAAATCCTCTGATCCGGAGGTAGTCGATCTCTATTCCCTCAGTGGCCAATGCGTCACGAGCTTCTAAAACGGCCCAATGGCAACCACCGACTGAGACGATGCCAACACTCTTTCCTCCATCAGTCTCAAAAATCTCTGGAGCAGGAACGTGGTCAGCTGCGGAATCAACCTTTGCCAAAAGCCGGTCCATAACTTCAACGTAGGCATCCGAGTCCTCGGTGTAACGGCCGTACTTATCGTGGCCAGAACCCCTAGTGAAGTAGGAACCCTTGGAGTGCACACCAGGCAGCGTACGAGCAGTAATATGGTCTCCATCCAAATCTAAATAACGGTAAAAGGTTTCGATTTTTTCGAGTTCGTCGGCGTCTAAAATTTTGCCGCGATCAGGTATGAAAGAATCGTCCCATTCCAACCTAGGGATCATCCAGTCATTCATACCAATATCTAGATCTGACACGACAAACGTCGGTGTCTGGAATCGTTCCGCGAGGTCGAATGCTTGAACAGAGAATTCAAAGCATTCCTTAGGGTCGGCCGGAAATAGTACGATGTGTTTCGTATCACCATGTGAAGCATACGCGCATAACATCAGGTCGCCCTGTTGTGTGCGAGTAGGCATTCCAGTGGACGGTCCAGTCCGCTGTATGTTAAAGAACACACATGGTATCTCGGCATAATAAGCCAACCCAATAAATTCGCTCATAAGAGAGATGCCCGGGCCCGCTGTAGGTGAAAATGCGCGCGCGCCCATCCAACCTGCCCCGATCACCATCCCAGCAGCTGCGAGTTCATCCTCTGCTTGGAGGATGCAGAAGTTGTTCTTACCTGTGTCTGGATCAACCCGGAAGCGGCGGCAATACTCTGTGAAGCCGTCCATGACAGAAGTGGCAGGTGTGATCGGATACCATGCACCCACAGTTGCACCAGCATAAACGCATCCGAGCGCAGCAGCCGCATTGCCGGTGACCATCACGCAGTCCTTCGTCTTATCCATCGCTTCGAGGCGGATTGGAAGGGGACAATCGAAGTGCTCTAGAGCATACGTGTGCCCTAGCTCAATCGCCGTATAGTTCGCGTCCATCAGATGCTGCTTGGAAGCAAATTTTTCTTGTAGCATACCCTTCACTACATCCATATCGATATCAAGCAATGCCACAAGCGCACCAACATACGTGATGTTCTTCATGAGGATGCGGATACGTGAGCCCTGAAAGTGCTCAACGCACATATCCGCAAGAGGTATTCCAAGAAAAGTCACATCATCTCGGCGGAATTCGTCATCGAGCTCGCGACTGTTGTCATATAAAATCCATCCCCCAGAAACGACCTCCTCAATATCCCTGGCATAGCTCTCCGGGTTCATTGCAACGCCAAGCTGGAAGTCTGGGCTCCTCGCGGTATAGCCGTCTTTATTTACTCGGATTTCATACCAAGTCGGTAAACCCTGGATATTCGACGGAAACACGTTCTTGCCTGACACGGGGATACCCATACGGAACAACGCTTGCAGGAGTAGGCCATTTGCGCTGGCCGACCCTGTGCCGTTAACCGTCGCGATCTTCAGACCGAAGTCGTTGACGCCGTAATCGCTTTCTCTGGCCAAGATTGATGTCCTGCGTAGGGGTTCAGGAGGTCAAACTGCATCATATCCCACGCCGCTGTGGGACAACGCTCAGCACATAATCCGCAGTGGACGCATAGGTCCTCATCCTTCACCATAATGCGACCTGTCTGCGGAAGTGATTCAGAAGCAAAAATCGCCTGATCCGTATTGTCAGCCGGTGCCATAAGTCGCTGACGAAGATCCTCTTCTTCACCATTGTGTGTGATTGTCAGACACGTTACCGGACACACATCAATACACGCATCACACTCAATACAAAGGTTGGCCGTGAAATCGGTCTGGATATCACAGTTAAGACACCTCTCAACCTCACGAACAGTTTCTTTCAGGTCGAAACCCAATTCGGCTTCAATCTTCATGTCGGACAGCCGTTTCTCTAAGTCCGCATAGCGCATCTCAGTGCGCAAAGCCGGGTCATAGTCATTTGAATAACGCCACTCATGAATCCCCATCTTGGTCGAGACTAGATTCATCCCGTAAGGCGGCCGATCCGTGACTGGAACTCCTCGACAGTAATTGTGGATTGAAATTGCTGCCTGGTGTCCATGTTCTACTGCCCAGATGATATTCTCCGGGCCCCAAGCAGCATCACCACCGACGAAAACACCTTCTCGGGTAGTCATGAATGTGGCGCGGTCAACAACAGGCATGTCCCACTCTCCAAACTCAATACCGATGTCGCGCTCGATCCAAGGAAATGCGTTGTCTTGCCCGATCGCTAGCACAACATCGTCTGCTGGAATGAAGGTTTCTCCCTGCTTTGTGCTAACGAGGCGTCCCTTTTCGTTCTCCTCCCATTCCACTAGGTCGAAGATCATCCCCTTTAACTGGCCATCCTCAATGACGAAACATTGGGGAGAGTGATCTACAAGAATTTCAACTTCTTCGTCTTCGGCGTCTTCGAGCTCCCAAGGGGAAGCCTTGAAATAAGGCCGGCTCTTTCTGGCCATGACCTTGATGTCTTTCCCACCCAGACGCTTTGAACTCCGGCAGCAGTCCATAGCCGTGTTACCGACACCAATGACGAGAACCTGCTCCCCGACGGAATCAATATGTCCGAAGTGGATCGACTCAAGCCACTCGATCCCTATGTGAATGTTTGCGCCCCCTTCAGTGCGGCCAGGGATATTCAGTTCCTTGCCCTTGGGGGCACCGGTACCAATGAAGTATGCGTCAAAGTCACCTTCATCCAGCAATTCTTTGAGGCTATCAATACGATGGTTATAGTGGATCTCAACTCCCATATCGAGAATCATGTCCATCTCTTCCTCAAGAACTTCAACCGGGAGTCGGAATGATGGGATGTTGGTACGCATCAGACCTCCAGGCTTCGGTAGGGCCTCGAAGATCGTGCAGTGGTATCCTAGCGGCATCAGGTCATTGGCTACCGTAAGTGATGCCGGGCCAGCCCCAATCAGTGCAATCCTCTTCCCATTCTTCTCTTCGGCAGCCTTCGGGAGCAGGTGATCAATTTCACCTCTGAGATCAGCAGCAACTCGCTTGAGTCGACAGATCGCTACTGGTTCATCCTCTACGCGAGTCCGACGGCAAGCCGGTTCGCACGGCCGATCACAGGTCCTGCCAAGAATGCCTGGGAATACGTTTGACTCCCGGTTAAGCATATACGATTCGGTATACTTACCATCCGCGATCAGACGAATGTACTCAGGCACATTGGTGTGCGCCGGACATCCCCATTGGCAATCTACAACCCGATGGTAGTACTGCGGATCCCGGGTGTCTGTGGGGTGCATCTATGCTCCCTCTCTAAGAGAAAGTGCATCCCGAGAACGGAGAACCCGAACAAACAGGACGCACATTAACGCCATGATTGCAGCAGAAGGGCTTGGTCCGCAAGGAGGCATTGTCATAACATCCAAATACCTTCTAGCCTGCTTGCGTAGGCTTATCATCTGGATGAGATGCTTCTCGCTAGTGTGGATACCTCCCGTGCGACCACTGATACTGCAGCAGAGCCCGGAGTTTCTTCGGCCTTCACTTGCTCCAAGAGATTCTTGAAACGGCGCACATTGCGACCCTTATTCCTCAGTAATGCACGAGTCGTCTTCCAAGGCTCATCACTACCTGCCTGTGTTAGAACAGCAACAACTATCCGCCGATGAGCACGAGCCAGGTCTTCAGATAGCACACGTGCAGCTCGCTGCTCCCACTGATCTTCGCTCGCAGCAGCGAAGCTGTTGCGGTGCAACCACGGTAGATCGAACTCCTCTGATATCCTGTAGTAGGCTCTTGCAGTATCGAGCACATCAGCTCCGGTTTCGCGCGCGATCTCGAGGATATCAAGCATTTGATCAAGAAACCGGAGGGTCATCAAGCGCTCTGAGAATGACTCATCGGCTCCTACTTCTCGTATCTCACTTACACGAGCAGCGAAAAGAGCTCGCTCCTCACCTGCAACTACGTCGCCGAAAGAGTCCCTTAGAGTCGCGAGACCTTGCAGATTTTCTCCAACAATAGTCGCAGGGGACAGTTCTTTATCAATATTCTGTAGCACCCACCTGGTCGTACGCTCCAATACACGACCTAAACCCAAAAGCCATCGGTGTGTGATACGGGGACTAACCTTACTCTGCTGATTCTCAATTTCCGATAGTAAGGCCCTGTGATCGGATAATCGTGATGCAATCAGCCATGCGTTCACGACCTCCTTCGCGGGGTGTCCGGTATCACGGACAAGCCGATTCACAAAAGCTGATCCCATCAAGTCAACAAGATCATTTGTCAGTTGGCTTGCAATGATTTGGCGTCGGAGACGATGTGCTTCCAAGCTTTCCTGGCCAGCTGCTGCAATCGCCGAAACGGGAAAGTACCCGAGCAGATAACTCTCGGCGACTGGGTCATCAGGCACTCGACTCCTCAACAACCTGCCCATCAGCGAGAGCTTAGAGTAGGCCAGGAGAACGCATAACTCAGGACGAGCCAGAGCATGCCCACTCTCTCGGCGCTCTACCAAAGCATCGGCGGTCGGTAAGCCTTCAGAGTTTCTGTCTAATTCAGCTGTCTTCTCGAGGGCAAACATCAGGTCACGGAAATCATCTACAGACTCTCGCACCCGCAATTCATCAAGCGAGATTGCGAGACTCTGAGAACGATTATTCTGAAGTACCGATGCGGCTACGGACTCAGTAAGTTCCTCAAGGAGCTCATTTCGATCAGGGATCGAAAGCGACCCTGATGCGACTCCATGAGCAAGCAGGATTTTGAGATTGACCTCGTGGTCAGACATATCCACCCCACCCGAGTTATCGATCGCATCAGTATTGATCGCTCCCCCGAGGAGGGAGTACTCGACCCGTGCATCCTGGGTGAATCCAAGATTCCCCCCTTCACCCACGACTTTGCAGCGCAAGTCGGGGGCATTAACTCTCACAAGGTCATTGGGCGGGTCACCCGCATCGGCATCCGTCTCTAAAGTTGCTTTAACGAATGTTCCGATACCTCCATTCCAGAGAAGTTCCACCGGGGCCTTGAGCACCGCTTGGACAAGGGATTCCCCGTTAAGTGACTCGGAGCCCTCGTCCGAAATGCCCAAGACCTCCTGAGCTTCAGGGGAGAGGTCAACCTCCTTAGCACCCCTGGAGATCACCATACCTCCCTTGCTTAAGTGCTTCCGATCGTAGTCCTCCCAACTTGAGCGCTCCATCCCAAATAATCGTTTGCGTTCCGCATACGATGTCGACGGATCAGGATCAGGATCAATGAAGATATGCCGGTGATCAAAGGCTGCTATGAGCTGAGTCTGTTCGGACATCAGCATGCCATTACCGAATACGTCCCCGCTCATATCCCCAATGCCGACCGTGGTAAACGGCTCTGAATCAATATCTTTACCCATTTCGCGGAAGTGACGCCGAACACATTCCCAAGCACCACGGGCTGTGATTCCCACAGCCTTATGGTCATATCCGTTTGACCCTCCTGACGCAAAAGCATCATTCAGCCAGAACCCGTATTCCGTGGAAATCATATTTGCAACATCTGAGAACTTCGCGGTCCCTTTATCTGCAGCGACCACCAGGTAAGGATCGGCACCATCGAACGCGACCACCCTATCGGGTGTCTGTACCTTTCCTTCAACGAGGTTGTCAGTGATGTCAAGCAGCCCTCGAATGAGAGTTTCGTACTGCTTCTTGCCTTCCTCAAATCGTGCTTCGGATTCACCGGGAAGGAGTAGCGGCACAAAACCGCCCTTCGAACCTGCAGGCACGATCACCGCATTCTTAACCATCTGCGTCTTAACAAGACCGAGGATTTCAGTCCTATAATCATCCGGCCGATCGCTCCAACGGATTCCACCGCGAGCGACACTTGCCCCTCGCAAGTGCACGCCTTCCATACGAGCAGAATGTACCCAGACCTCGTAAAGCATTCGCGAACGCTGCAAAAATTCCATGCTCCGACACGAAAACTTGAATGAGATATAGGGCACCCCACCCGAACGGTAAGTCGGCTCACTACCACCGTGAAGATAGAAATTGGTTCGGACCGTGACGTTGATCAGCTCTTCTAGCCTGCGTAATGCTCGATCGTCAGCGAGTGCTGAGACACGCCGAAGAGACCTAAAGAATGCTTTTCGGCGCTGGGCAATCTTAGCGAGCCGTTCCTTTTTTGTGACAGAGGAATCTGGATCAAATTTTATCGCGAATAACTCGAAGAGTTCTCTGGCGATACCGGGATACTGAATAAGCGCTGCTCGAATTGATATACGACTTGGAATGGCACCAATCTGGAAGGCATATCCAAGGTATCCCCGTAGTACATCCACTTCACGCCAGTGAAGTCCAGCAGACAACACCAGGGCATTCAATGAATCACTGGCTACGTCCCCAGACCTGGAAGCGAGGATAGTCTCTGATAGAAGCTCACCTCGACTATCTACAGTAAGTTGATGTTCCTCGTGGTCTTGCACCGCAAAGATGTAAATCGTGCCCGAGTCTTTCGGTAGCTTGACTTCATAGGGGTTCGCAGCGATCACCCGAAGTCCAACATCTTCAAGAATCGGCATGAAATCGGACAAGATTAAGCGCCTGCCAAGAAGGTACACCTTTAGCTCGGTCGCACCTTTAATTCCGGCAATAGAAGTGGACGCTCCACGATTCGCGAATGCGATTGAAATCTCACGCCCGTCAGCTCGCATCGCCTCCAAATGACGGATGTCTTCAGCAGCGATGACCGGGTCAGTAGCCGCTCGATATTCAGCGTTGAATGCTCGGCTATAGAACTCTGAAAGCTCTACCGCTTCTTCTTGTGAGACGAACTCTTCAAGGCCGTCACTCAGCTTGTCCGACCAAGTTCGTAGTAGTCCACTAAATAGTTCCTCTAACTGGGCAACGCCCACTTCAGCTGTTCTGGCCTCAGGTACGGCGATATAGAAATGGAGCCGAGCTTGGCCTCCTCCACTCATCGCTAGGTGCGAACTCAACCGCTGGCCATTGAGCACCCGCAAAAGTTCTTCTTCTATATCTTCGCGAACCTCAGCAGAGAAGCGGTCTTCTGGTATGATCACCATCACCGTAACACCGCGCTCGAGTAGGTCCGGTCGTAGCGACACATGGACATCGTCGTCGTGATATGAATTCAGGATCAATCGAACGTCACTAGCCAAGTCTTCTTCTGCAGAGGTAAGCAGCTGACCGGTAGGCATAGAGTTGAAGATCGTGGAGATCTCTTTGTAATCATGCGACCCTTCTTCTGCCCCTTCTTCTTTCAGGACTTGCGACAATTTCCTGCGCAGGATCGGCACGTTTTCAGCATCTTCCGTATATGTCTTAGACGTAAATAAGCCGACGAACCGATGTATCCCTAAGAGCCGGCCATTACCGTCCAATTGTTTAATGCCGATGTCATCCATACGAGCGATGCGATGGACGGTAGCCCTGGCGTTCGTTTTGTTGATGACTAGCGGAGGACCATGCTCGATAAGGTGCTGCATCTTCTTGCCCAACTCGGCAATTGGAACGGGCTCGGCAAAACGTGATCGTTCTTGGTGACGCAGAATACCGAGGCCCGAATTCTTCCGAACGACTCCGTGCAGTTTTCCACCTGGACCATCGACAAGATCGTATCCCCGGTAGCCAAGAAATACGAAGCCACCGTCCCGCAACCACCTAATGAACTCCTGGATCTCCTTGATATCAGTCTTGTCAGATCCTGAGGCTGCTGCATGCTGATCTAGATCGGTAATCACAGAATTCGCCGTGTCGAGCATGGACTCGAAATCATCCGTAGCCAGCACCACGTCACTTAAATTACTGCTGAGTTCAGCTTCCATCAGATCGAGCTTCTCAGGATCAGTCACACGGGTAACTTCACAATGGACGAGTGATTCCCGTGTCGTACCGTTCCTCTTGAGCTGAACAGCCACGACATCGCCACCGCTGTCTCGGTCTACATCGATTAACGGGTAAACAATGTGATCAATGGCAAGATCTTGGGTTTGTAGATATTCACGAATCGTGTCGATGATGAACGGCCTCTCGCTCACATTCGTACGCACCACCGTGACCGAATTACCCCAACTTTCGCTATCACCCTCAGGACTCGTGACTGAGACATCCACTTGGTCAGACTTGGAGGACTTGAGAAAGTGGAAGCTCCCGGACACCAGGTGCACTAATTCCTCGACACTACGCCCGGTAAGAAACTCAGGCGGAGCCTTAGAGAGAAAAATCTTCGCGAAGTCCACCGCTAGCGATGTGTCGTCACCTCCAACTACGAGGCCAACACGCTCGCATATCATCTCGATAGCAGCGGATTCCTCGCGGATTCGGCTTTCAGCCGTTTCCGTCGTGTCGCTCATTGGGAAGCGAGTGTTTGCTCGAGTGCTTCTCGGAGGACGGGGGAACTAGTGTAAATAACGATACCTGCGAATGGATCATGGGTAAACCCATTTGTCTTCTTAGCGCACCTAACCCCAAAGCGCCAAAGCCCTTTTGTGATTTTCTCACCTCACAAGTCTTTTCTAGGTTTAGACATGCGCCTCCTACATACTTTAGGATTTCACCCGTTGAAAGCTCACTACATTGGTCATATGAAATCCCTTGTAGCACTGGAACATCTCGAAGTTTTGTTATCAGTAATACCACTATAAAATGACTTTCGACCTTCCACTCCATGTCGAAACGCTAGGGCCTAATCCTGACTCCGGTGTCGATAGTCTTGTACTACTTCACGGTTATGGTGGATCAAGCTTTTCTTGGCGGTATTGGACTCCTCACTTAGCTGAGCGAGCCCATGTCGTACTCGTGGATATGAAAGGTTTCGGCTTAGCGCCCAAGCCTGACGATGGCCAATATGGACCTGAGCACCAAGCGGAGTTGATCTATCGGCTCATCCTCCAAGCAGATCTCCAGAGAGTGACGCTCATTGGCCACTCTCTTGGTGGAGGTGTCGCATTAGGCACAGCCTTGAGGCTACTCGATTCTGAACCCGGACGGCTCAAGCGTCTCATTCTGGTAGCTAGCGCCGCTTACAAACAGCGGATACCCCTCTTTGTGACCCTGGCTAAGTATCGTCGCTTGGCCACTACAGCATTACGTATACTTGGCACCCAGTTCGTCATCCGACATGTATTGAAGTCGATTGTATTTGATTCATCTAAAGTCTCAGATGACCAGGTTACAGGATACGCAAAGCCGTTGAGTTCTCCGGAGGCCTACCGCGCCCTCATCGACACGGCTTTAGCCATCGTGCCCCCCGACCTAGAGAAGCTGACCGGACGGTTCAAAGAGCTTGATGTGCCCACGCTGGTTCTTTGGGGCAGACAAGACCGTGTCGTGCCCCTTTGGGTCGGAGAACGTCTTGCGGATAAACTTCCGGATGCCAACCTGCAAGTCTTGGAAAACTGTGGGCACATGCCCGCAGAAGAGCTACCAGAGGAATCCTGGAACGTTCTTCAAACATTTCTGGACAACAGTAGCTAAGACTTGGAGTCATCTCTCGGACAACGCTTGAGTTCAGGAAGTATTTCCATAAGAAAACCAGAATCCTTGTCAACAATCACAGCACACCTGCTTGCCACGTGCACCCGAGTTCCTTCACTTTGGCCCCTTCATTCAAGCGGTTCGGAACTGACTGAAATCGGATTTATCCTGCATACCGCTCCACCAGAGGAGCTATAGCATAGATCGCCGCCATCTTTTTCGGCTGTTGGGAGCAAGCGCTGCACTCGCCGGGCTCAATGCTTCTCAATTAGCCGCCCTATTCGAGTCGGGAGCTTCCAGAAAACCTTCCCGTATGTTTTTCACGTCCCAGCAACGTGAAACCATTGAAGCTCTTTCTGAGCTCATAATCCCGACTACAGACACTCCTGGAGCAATTACGGCCGGTGTACCTGAGTTCATCGAGCTCATTGTAGCAGAGTGGTATGACACAGAAGATCGAGAACGCTTCATGCTTGGTCTCACTGAAGTGGATGAACGCACTCAAGCACTGGCCGGTGTTGTATTCTCACAATCTGAAGCGGATACCCAGACTGAGATCCTTTCTGCACTCGAAACTGAGGGCCTGGCTAGGATCATGTCAGAAGAAGATCCCCCGACCCCGTTCTTTCAACAGTTCCGAGGCCTTGTACTTAGTGGCTACTACTCATCTGAGATCGGCTTGCGGCAAGAACTTCTATACCAGCCGATCCCCGGACGCTTCGATGGCTGCGTAGATGTTTCGGAAGTCATTCGGCCTGTGTCGGACGGCAACTAATGGCTAGACAGGAGCGCTATGACGCCATCGTTATCGGCTCCGGCATCACCGGCGGTTGGGCGGCTAAAGAACTCACTGAGCGAGGTCTCCGCACACTTGTTCTTGAGGCGGGGCGATCAATCGATCCCGAGAATGACTACGTAATGACGACTCAAGCTTGGGAGCTTCCTTTCCGTGGGAGACGAGATCGGATCAGACAAGAACGTGAACGCCCCATCCAACGCGAATGCTACGCATGTGATGAGTGGAGCGAGAAATTCTTCGTCCGTGATGATGAGAACCCTTATACGACTGAAGATGGAAAGCCGTTCTTGTGGATCCGCTCCAGACAGGTTGGAGGGCGATCAATTGTTTGGGGGAGACAAGTCTACAGGCTAAGTGACCTAGATTTCGAAGCTAATGCTCGTGATGGCTTCGGAGTTGACTGGCCAATTCGTTACGCTGATATCGAACCATGGTACGACCATGTGGAACGTTTCATTGGAGTTAGTGGACAAGCCGAAGGCTTAGCACAGTTACCAGACAGCAGATTCTTACCTCCGATGAATCTGAACTGTGCAGAGCAGCATGTCCGTGAATCGCTCATGAACCACTTCGGTGGAGAGCGAGTACTGACGATCGGGCGGTGCGCTATCCTCACGTCCAACCATGGGGGACGCAGAGCCTGCCACTACTGCGGTACGTGTGAACGCGGGTGTACTACCCATTCCTACTTCAGTTCTCTGGCTGCCACGCTACCAGCTGCCGCTGCCACGGGTCGTATGACGCTGCGTCCCTACAGCGTCGTGCACAGCGTTATCTATGACCCGACATCAGGAAGAGCATCAGGGGTACGCGTCATTGATGCTGAAACCCAAGAATCAATTGAATTCCATGGTCGCCTCGTATTCCTATGCGCGTCCGCCCTAGAATCCACACGCATCTTACTCCACTCAGCGACTGAGCGTTGGCCTGACGGCCTGGCTAATTCTTCAGGCCAGCTTGGCCATAACCTTATGGACCATACGATGGGAGGTGGGGCGCAGGGCCTCATTTCGGGGATGGACGACAAGTGGGTCTATGGACGTCGCCCGAACGGAATTTATTTGCCCCGCTTCCGAAATGTATCCGAACAACATCCAGATTTTCTTCGAGGCTACGCCTACCAAGGTGGCGGAAGCAGAACAGGCTGGGCACGTGGTAATGATATGCCCGGCTTCGGTGCCGACTTTAAGCATGCACTGAGAGCGCCGGGGCCATGGCAGTTCAGGTTCTACGGGTTCGGCGAGTGCCTGCCGAGGGAGTCGAACCAAGTGACGCTTGATCCAGATAGAGTTGATGCCTGGGGAATCCCTGTGCTCAACATCCAATGTGAGTGGAGTGACAATGAAAGGGCGGCCTTAAGCGACATGTCGATCCAGGCGGCTGAGATGCTGGAAGCTGCAGGGGCTAGCGATATAAGCACATTTATTGAAGATAATCCACCCGGTCTCACGATCCATGAGATGGGTACTGCGAGAATGGGTCGTGACCCAGAAACTTCAGTGCTCAATGGATGGAATCAATCATGGGACGTTCCTAATCTCTTCGTCACTGACGGTGCGTGCATGA
Organism: uncultured Gemmatimonadales bacterium; assembly: GCA_913045345.1. GTDB lineage: Bacteria > Gemmatimonadota > Gemmatimonadetes > Longimicrobiales > Gaopeijiaceae > UBA1142. The sequence goes on along the minus strand of CAJWPN010000008.1, from coordinate 39,300 downwards.
CATCATCCGCCAACCAAAACCCAAGCCTGACATACATGGCGCTCACGGCCAGAGCAGTCGATTACGCAGTCAAACAAATCTCGGATGGGAGGCTGTAACTGGGCCAATCTATCCATCTCTTGAGTAAGACATTCAACAATGTCCCCCCACTGTTTGTCAGAAGGACGCGAACCCCAACCGAGATTTCATGCGCACGTGCCTCTTAAGAATTACTCTCGCTCTCATTCTAACATCCACCCGGCTAGTAGCTCAGCAAGCTCCTCCGAACCTGACCACAGAGGCTATAGCCTCTGCGACAGCGGTTGTTGAGTCCCCGGTCATTGATGGAAATCTCAGCGAATCAAGCTGGCAAGATGCTCAGGTACTGACTGGGTTTGTACAGCAGGAACCGATGGACGGAGAGCCCGGATCCGAACGAACCGAAGTTCGGATCCTATACGATAGCGAAGCTCTTTACGTAGGGGCCTGGTTATTTGACAGAGAACCGTCAGGCATCGTCGTCGGGAGGACTCTTCGAGATGCATCGGTAAGCGACACTGATGCCTTTGTAGTTTTGCTCGACACATACTTAGATCGCCAGAACGCGTTTGTGTTTGGCACGACACCGGCAGGCATCGAATACGACGGCCAGGTGGCCAATGAACAACAGGCTGGTGGCGGTAGTGGTGGTGGCAGGCAACAGCGAGGTTCGGGCGGCGGATTCAACCTGAATTGGGACGGAAGCTGGGAAGTCGCTACTTCCATCGATGACGCCGGCTGGTACGCTGAGATGCGGATACCATTCTCCACCCTCCGTTATCCAACAGCGGGAGAGCAAGATTGGGGGCTAAACTTCGGTAGGATCATCCGAAGAAAGAATGAACAAATGATGTGGTCCCCCATCCCACGCCAATTCAATCTTTACAGGGTTTCGTTGGCCGGAACGCTTGTCGGTATAAACGCACCGAACCGAAGAATATTTACGCTTACCCCATATGCGCTGAGCGATGGTTTTAAGGACTACGCCGCGAATGTTCCGGATGCTGACTTTTCAGCCACTTTCGGTGCGGATGCAAAAATCGGTCTTAACCAAAGCCTCACGCTAGATCTGACAGCGAACACAGACTTCGCCCAAGTAGAGGTTGATGACCAGCAGGTCAACCTTACCAGATTTCCGCTGTTTTTTCCGGAAAAGAGGGCCTTTTTTCTGGAGAATGCCGGAACTTTCTCAGTGGGATCAGGGCGTTCTGCCGAACTCTTCTTCAGTCGACGAATCGGGCTGTCTGGAGGCACCGAAGTACCGATTCAGGCCGGTGCCCGATTGAGTGGCAAGGTAGGCGGTATGCAAGTCGGCTTCCTGAATATCCAGACACAGGGTGTCGAGCAAATTGACCCCACCAATTTCGGTGTGATGCGAGCATCTCAGGAATTTGAGAACCGTACGACATTGGGTGCCATCCTTGTCTCGAGGCTTAATACTGAGAATACCGGGGATTACAACCTTACGTACGGTATCGATGGCAACCTCGGCATTGGCCAAGATCTGACGTTTAGCGGTTGGGCTGCTGGAACTGACACCCGAGGTGTAGGCGGTGGTGAGTATGGCTATAACACCAGTTTTGACTATACAACACGCGACTGGCAGGTCTCGAGCAGATATCGACAGATCGGCGCTGAGTTCAACCCAGAAGTTGGGTTCGTAAACCGTAGAGCATACCGGAACTATTACGTGCGTGCACTCAGGCACATTCGACTAGACAATGTGAGCTGGTTCCGAGAATTGCGTCCCCATGTTTCTTGGGAGGAACACTGGGACCTGACTGGCTTCAGTGAATCTCGCAAAATCCATATCGATAGTCATTTCGAATTCGCCAATGGCGCATTCTTTCAATTGCCCGGATTCAACGTCATCGGTGAGGGCCTGCAAAGCCCGTTTAGAATCCGGGAAGGAATCGTGATCCCAGCTGGCAGCTATAACCATCTCGATTGGGAGTTCAGGTTTAATTCCAACCGAAGCGCTCCGCTATCAATCAGCGGCGGGTGGGGATTGGGGGGATTCTACTCCGGAACACGATTTAGCCCTAATGCAACGTTAAGCTATCGATTCCAAGACACATTCAGTGCTTCATTACGGGCTAATTACTTCGATGTGCGATTAGAGGAGGGAAGCTTCACAACCTCACTCTTTAACTTAAACACCTCTTACTCCTTCACTCCACGCATCTACTTACAGGCTCAAATTCAGTACAATGCAGACAGCGAAAACCTAGGTAGTAATATTCGGCTGGCTTGGCTCAATACTGCCGGCACCGGTCTCTATATCGTGTACAACGATATCGAACACTTCGGAATCCTAGAGCGGACAGGGTTTCCCAGGGGTCCTCAGCAACGCCAGTTTGTTATCAAGTACACGAAATTGCTTGATCTCTCGAGTTTCTAGCCTCCGCCTGTATTCGCTTTTCGAAAAACTCATACAGTGTATTCTGGGGCCTGCCACTCCTAGCTGAGCGGCGTCCTGACCTTATACCGGTCGAACCAAGCCACAGTGTTGATCACCTTGGCGATCAACTGACTAGGTCGGTTTGAGATATTGTGATACGCTCCGGGAATCTGCACGAGTGCAGTATCAATACGCCTGAGCGTTAAGGCATGGTATAGTTGCTTGGCCTCCGAAAGAGGTGTCCGTAAATCTGCCGTACCCACCATGACCATAGTCGGTGTCTCTATGTCACCGACCACTGAAAGTGGAGAGAAGTCCCAATATGCTTCGGGGTTCTCCCATGGAGTGCCAGGATACCGACGGTGCATATACCCGTTGTAGTTATCCGCCACAAGCGTTTTACTGATCCAGTTCACTACAGGTTTGGTCACCACAGCAGCACGGAATCGGTTCGTGTGACCAACAATCCATGCTGTCATGATTCCGCCAGCACTACCACCTGTCACATAAAGCTGATCCTCATCGATGTAGCCCCTTTCGATGACTGCGTCGACAGCAGAGATGAGGTCATCGTAATCGTTACCTGGATAATCGTGATAAAGCAGATCGCCAAACTCTTCCCCGTAGCCTGTACTACCGCGTGGGTTCGAGTACACGACCACAAATCCCGCTGCAGCATACAACTGGAACTCACCCGCAAAGCGGTCACCATAATTAGATACCGGACCACCGTGGATCTCCAAGAGCAGTGGATACTGGCTTTCTGGATCGAAGTTCGGGGGATGCAATATCCACGACTGTATAGGGCGACCGTCGTGTGACGACTCCGTCCAGAACATTTCAGCCTTGGCTAACTCCGTTCGGCCCTTCAGGTCACCATTCAAGTTCGTGACCATCCGTTGTCGACCGTCAGGCGTTACTAGAGCCACTTCGCTCGGATCATCAGACCGAGTGTACGTAAAGGCTATGCTACCATCACGAGCGACTGAGTAGTTACCACCACCATAAGCTCGCCCCACAGACGTACCCCCCAAGTGCTCAGCCACAACCCGCCAGTCACCTGCCGTAGTCGTAAAACCAACCTTGGTAATCCCTTCATCCTCATAGCTAAAGTAGACGCCGCTGCCATCGGCGGCCCAAGTCAGAGCAGTGACGGACCGGTCCAGTCCTTCCAAAAGTAGATTCTTCTCTGAACCATCTTCTCGCATCAGGTGAAGATCCTGGGTTTGGTACGTGCGCACCCGATCTTCAAAGCTCGTGAAAGCCACACTAGAACCGTCTGGAGATACTACCTGCCCACCATCAGGCCCGTTACGGCTGGTCAGCTGTATGCTTACACCATCACCAAGAGAAATCTGATATATATCGCCTTGGTCTAGCTCCCATTCCCAACCCGGACGTCGGTTAGCACTGAACAAGATCGATCTCCCATCAACTCCCCAGACTGGTGCCCCATGTTGAAAGTCTCCATCGGTAATCTGGCGTGCAGATCCCCCATCAGCTGGAATAACGAAGATGTGTCGGAAGCCCGGCTCAATCACTCCGCTACCATCAGCTTCATGGCGCACTCGGGTCTCCACAATCGGTGGGTCAGCCCATTCAGCCCCCGCTGGCTTCGCTGGCATAGCCGCAAATACAGGACGAGCCTCCGGCACCAGCATAGTAAATGCGATCTGCGTTCCGTCGGGAGACCACGCTATACCACCAGGCGAGCGTTCCAGTTGGGTAAGTCGGGCAACGTGTCCGGTCTCCACCCAATAAACATAGATTTCGCTACCCTCAGCACTCCCGGATACGAAAGCGATACGAGTTCCGTCAGGAGACCAACGTGGTGAAGACTCAGAGCGGTCCTCACTCGTCAACTTTCTATGGTTTGACCCATCAGTGCTCACCAGCCATAACCGACCTTCGCGCCGGTCCCGCATGATGCTCATCGAGTATCGTACGTACGCCACCATTGTGGCATCCGGAGAAATCTGAACATCTGACGCATACTCAATCTCAAAGATGTCTTCATTAGCAAGCGGAGACTGCTGGGCATGCAGTGTGATCGCCCCGAACATTGTAGCTATCAGAAAAAGGGCGCTGGACACCCTGGACAGTATCAACTTTTTCACAGAAGCCTCCCTCTCTTTATTAGGAGTAGAAGGTATGTCGAGCATCCTATGCAGGGGAGGCAATCAACATCACCGGCCCGCTGTGAGGGCCCGCTACAGAACTGCTCTCTAAGATTCCGGGTTCAAGGAAACCTATGACGCACTCGGCGACTCACTGCCAGCGTCAAAGCCTTCACAGGTTAGCACGGGCAAAACTGGATACTTTGGATAACGCGGATCTGTCTTCGACAGGTTACAAAGATGAAAGTTTGATCCAACTCTATTACGAGTTATCCGCCGGTTTGCGCAAAGTTCACATAGGCCGGCCCACACCTGCGATGGCTTTGGTTTATCTGAGTGTTCGGGATTCACGGTCTCAGGCCTATATATGAGACCTGCCTACCCATGTCTCCGGCACGATGTGAGAAGAGGTCACTCTCAGTGCAGCGGGTACAGTGGTCCGAGACTGTGATATTTGTCAGGGGAATTCCCGCCCTATCCGCCTTTTGAGTAAGGACTCCGCGAAGATTTATCGGACTAGGCCGTAGTGGTATTGGCTGCCCCAGAGCTTCAAATACTTCTGCGCCAACCTCGTAACACGCCCCACAGATCGAGGGCCCGAGATGCATCATAAGGTCCACTAGCCGGGAACCTGAGTGCTCCCTAAGCGCTGTGATACCACAATCCAGGATCCCACTAGCAATACCTCGCCAACCCGCATGAAGGACAGCGATTGCTCTGCGATCAGCATCCACAAGAAATATCGGTACACAATCAGCTGTGGTTACCGTAAGGAGAACACCAGGCGAGTTAGTCACGTGACCATCACAGTCAGGGAATATATTCAAGCCATCCGAAGCAGTGTGATGCGTGTAAATCTTGGTTCCATGGACTTGGTGCCCATGCGCTATACCGTTTGCTCCGGTCACACCCAGGAGAGTTGACCAGTTTTCTTGTACAGATTCAGTCGACGATCCACCACTGAACAAACCAAAATCGTAGACGGCACCGTTTACACTTCTTGTCGTGCATCCCTGATAGAGCCATGGAAACCGCTCTATCCATACCGGGTGAGCGAGTCCCAAGGAAGGACTGACAAACACTTCTGTGACTGAGGTCACTTTGTGATTTGAGTAAAAGATCTCATTTGAACCGCACACATTAGTACTGAGGGTGTAAAAAATACGAACCAAAGGTGGCAACACACTCCAACCTCTTGGAAAAATAAATTAACTTTAGGTGATGGATGAATCGCTCTTCGAAGGTCAAAATGCTGCCTATGTCCAGGCCATGTTCGAGGAGTACGCTCGTAACCCGGAGGCGGTCCCATCAGAGTGGCGCAAGCTCTTTAAGGCCAGGACTCCTGGAACGCCACTAGAAGCTCCATCCGTCCCCAACACTCCAGCCAAAGATACTGGCACTACCCCAACTCACAGTTCAGTCCAAGTATCGGCTCCCTCTGAAGCTGTTGAACAGCTACGTCGGGTTCTCCCTGTTGTATCGCGTGCGACAGCACTCGTTCAAGCTTTCCGGGATCACGGTCACCAACTTGCGCGCATAGACCCGCTCGGTAGCGAGCCTCCAGGCCATCCACAGCTCTCCCCAGCATTCTTTGGTACATCGATGGAAGAGTTGTCTGAACTTCCTGCTTCGCTGGTGATGGAAAGTGACGGAGAGGACAAGTCTGTAGCTGACGCTCTAAACGCTCTCGTTGCAGTGTACGCCGGCTCTATCGGTTATGAGTTCGAACACTTGGATGATCACGTAAAGGTCGATTGGCTTTGGGACCAGGTTGAATCGGAGTCTAACTTTCCGAAAATGAATGCGACCGAAAAATCTGAACTTCTCAGACACCTCTCGGAGGCGGAGGGCTTGGAGCAATTCCTACATAAAGCTTATCTCGGCCAGAAGCGGTTCTCACTCGAGGGGACTGATGCTTTAGTGCCCATGCTCCACCTGGTCATTGAGAAGATCGCCCAAGCTGGAGGTCAAGAAGTCATACTCGGTATGGCTCACCGTGGACGTCTGAACGTTCTGACTCACATCATCGGCATATCATACGGTGAACTACTAGCAGAATTTGAAGGACCCTCATATCAGGGTGGGCAACTTGATATCTCCGGTACGGGAGACGTTAAGTACCATCATGGTGCACGAGGAACTCGTGATATCGATGGTCTCGGCACGATCAGGATCGAACTCGCACCAAATCCAAGCCACTTAGAGTTCATTAACCCAGTGGTCGCAGGTATCGCTCGCTCGCGTCAGTTCAAGACAACTGGGAACGACACTTCAGCGGACACACACTCTATTGTACCCGTTTTAATCCACGGAGATGCAGCTTTCGCTGCGGAAGGCGTTGTTGCAGAAACACTCAATTTGGCCCGACTCAATGGTTATGGGGTGGGTGGGACAATCCACTTCATACTCAACAACCAAGTTGGGTTTACTACCGACCCACGGGATGGGCGTTCGACGGTGTACGCGAGTGATCTGGCAAAAGGTTATGGCATTCCCGTACTCCATGTGAATGCCGACGACGCAGAAGCTTGTCTAGCAGCGGTGCGCCTAGCTGCAGCATACCGATCACATTTTGAGGATGATTTTGTGATCGATCTCGTTGGCTATCGACGCTATGGACATAATGAGGGAGACGAGCCCGCGTACACTCAACCCTTAGAGCACGAGAACATCACGAACCATCCGACAGTGCGAGCGATTTACGCTGATCAACTCGCTACTGAAGGGATTATATCTCAGGAAGAAGCCAGTGCCCTAGAGGATACAGTCGCGGGCAAGCTCAGGGAGGCCCAGGAAAGAGTACGTGAGTACGAGCCGGTCTCCGATGATACCCCGGATGATGAACGGGAGGTGCCGGTTGTCCCCCGTGATACTGGTGTTCCATTCAAGACGCTCGCAGAAATCAACACGGCCACAGTCACGTTCCCGGACGACTTTACTCCTCACCCAAAACTTTGGCGCCAACTTGAACCAAGGACCGACGATTTCTCGCCCGCCTATGCGCTTGATTGGGGGCACGCTGAGGTACTTGCCTTTGGGTCACTACTGAAAGAAGGCATCCCGATTCGGCTTACCGGACAGGATACCCAGCGTGGAACTTTCAGCCACAGACATATGGTCTTGCATGACATAAAGACCGGAGATCTCTGCACTCCACTTGATCAGGTATCAGACACTCGCCTAGAGGTCTACAACTCTCCACTCACTGAAACGGCTGTTATTGGATTCGAGTACGGTTACTCAGTTGGTGCAGATACCGATGTTGTGCTTTGGGAGGCTCAGTTCGGAGATTTTGTGAATGTAGGACAGGTTATGATCGACCAGTTTCTGTCATCTGGACTCACAAAGTGGGGGCAATACTCACGATTGACACTTCTGCTCCCACACGGCTATGAAGGCCAAGGTCCAGAGCACTCTAGCGCCCGCATTGAGCGGTTTTTACAACTCTGTGCCGAGGGCAACATGCGGGTCACCTACCCGACTACTCCCGCGCAGTACTTTCATCTGCTCCGCCGTCAGGCCCTCCGTCGACCCGAACGGCCGATGATTGTCATGGCTCCAAAAAGCCTGCTCCGGCATGGCATGGCTTCATCCAGGGTATCCGAGCTTCTTGAGGGAGGCTTTAGGCATGTAATAGAGGACACAACAATCGAGGATCACAGTCAGGTTAAACGGCTCATACTGTGCACTGGCAAAGTCTTTTATGATCTACAGGGACACCCGCGGCGTACGGAAGCCAACTCAACGGCAATTGCACGGATGGAGCTCTTGTACCCATTTCCTGAAGCTGCCCTAGAGGAACTTCTCATGCGATATCCCAACCTTGAGAAAGTCTTTTGGATGCAGGAAGAACCCCGAAATATGGGGGCACTTACATTTGTCGGGCCACGGCTACGTGCGATCGTACCCAGAGACCTGCCCCTTGCTTATATAGCGCGTCCGGAACGCGCGAGCCCAGCTGAAGGAAAGGCTGCAGATCATGTGATCCAACAGGCCGAATTAGTACTAGAAGCTCTGGGTTTACAGGGAGAAAGCACCGAGAACGGATAGAGAACCCCTATCTGTTCACCACGTCAAAAGGATTTTCCCAAAATTCCGGTTCTCTTCCATATATCTATGCGCGGACTGTACTTCACCTGCTGAGAATGCACGATCAATTACAGACTTCAACTCTCCCGTCTCGAAGCCCGGCAATACCTCTCGTTCAAAAGCACGAGCAAGGTCCACCTTTTCATTGAGTGAACGCGCTCGCAACGTCGTTCCCCGTATTGAGCCTCGTCGCACCATCAGAGATTGCAAGTCGAATTCCGCCTTAGTTCCAGCGGGTACACCAACCACAATGTGACGCCCCCGGCTGGCAAGCACTTTTTGATTACCCTTGAGATACGCCCCGCCGACCAGATCAAGAATTATGTTAACACCCAATCCATCAGTGATCTCGAGCACTCTGGTTGGCCAATCTTCATCTCCTAAGACTTTGTGCTCTAAACCAAGCGCTGTTGCAGCCTCCAGTTTCGCTTCGGTTCGAGACGTCCCGATCACGACAGCTCCCGCTCGGTGAGCAAGCTGGAGTGCTGCAGTGCCAACGCCGCTTCCTACTGCATGAACCAGGATGCTCTCATCCATGCAAAGTCCTTCTTGAAGAAACACCGCGTCATAAGCAGTCATAAACACTTCTGGAATAGCGCCGGCTTCTACCGGATCCCAGCCATCGGGTATCCTTACTGCAGTCTCCGCTGGAACGACCACATACTCGGCATAGGCGCCGCCACCGGTAATGCCCATCACAGCCTGACCGACAGCAAGAGTATCGACTTCCGCACCCATGCCCTCAATCACCCCTGAATATTCGAGACCAGGGATGTCTTCAGGATACCCTCGTGGCGGAGGATAAAGCCCGCGGCGCTGGAGGAGGTCTGCACGATTCAATCCAGAAGAAGCCACACGAACAAGGATATCCGTTCCACCAGGATTCGGACGCTCTACATCACGCAACTCAAGCACCTCAACCGCTCCCGGCTGGGTGATAACCACTGCTTTCATCGATTCACTCATGATCTTAGTACTGTAGTCCTCTTTGAATTACCTGACTACCTTGGGCTTGCTATGCATTTGCCTCTAGAGCTCGACCGCCCACTTGTCTTTTTTGACCTTGAGACCACCGGCCTCGATGTCAAGAACGATCGCATTGTGGAACTGGCACTGATCAAAGTCACGCCTCAAGGAGATGTTATCGAGCGCGTGCGCCGATTTAATCCGGGTGTACCGATCCCGGCTGAAGTTACTGCCATCCACGGTATAACGGACGAAGATATCGCGAACGAACCTACATTCTGTTTGCGGGCAAAGAGCCTGTCTGCCCTCATTGAAGATGCGGATCTAGCTGGCTTCAATATACGAGGCTTCGACGTGCATATGCTGGTCGCAGAATTCAAGCGATGTGGGATTAAACTCGAGGTTCGCAACCGTCGGCTAATCGATATGCAGAACATCTTCCACCGCGAGGAGCCCAGAGACCTTTCCGCAGCGGCAAAGTTCTACCTTGGTAGGACACATGAGGAAGCACATCAGGCACTTGGCGATATACGGACAACTGCAGCGGTACTCAGCGCACAACTGGAACGATACCCTCATATACCTCAAGATATCGATGGACTACATAAGTATTGCGATGAGATCAGACCTTTTCGCACCGGGGTGGACGTATGGTTTAGTGGCCCCCCCGAGGAAAGAGTCTTTATAAAAGGCAAAAATAAGGGACAAAAACTCTCCGACATCGCTCAGACGAGCCCTGATTACTTGATGTGGATGCTCGGTAAAATTGATGATCTGGATGAAGAAGTCGTAGAAGTCCTCAAGCAAGCACTCAGCGCGGTGCAGCTTGGAACCGACTGAAGATGAAATATCTCAAGCAACGTTGGGTTAGCACGCAGTGTTCTGTCGTTAAGGCATGGATGGAGTTCTAGGGATGACGTCGCGATTCAATACCGTATTATCAGCCGTCCTGATCTTAGGATGCACTGGCACGTCACCAGAGACCGGAGATGCAACGGATGACACCCTAACAGACAACACGGCTGGTGTCGTCTTTGGGCAGGCCCCCCCAGCTGTCGGTGGCATCCCCTCTGTCATCATGCTGTCACCTGGGGACGACGGTAACCCAACCTTCGATGCTGATCCGGTGATTGATCAATTTGGGCTTGTCTTCTCTCCGAACATTCTCCTCGTAGGAGTGGGCCAAACCGTAGCCTTCACCAACAGTGAAAGTCTCGCTCATAACGTGAATATGCGGCACATCCAAACCGATGTGATCGTGCTGGATGTAGATACAGACCCAGCCGAAAGTGCTGTGTACACATTCGATGAATTGGGTGGCTACGATGTAAGGTGCGACGTGCACCCCGGCATGACTGCGTTTGTGTTCGCTTCTCCAACGCCCTACACGGTCTTCGCCAACTTGGATGGAGGGTTTACGCTCTCGGGTGTGCCTCCAGGATCCTATACACTCACGGTCTGGAGTACCGATATGACACTTGGCACCGAAAGAACTGTACAAGTGGGTGAAGGACGAACAAGGCTCGACGCTGGACCCTTGAGCTAGTAGGTCAGGGGCCGGATTTACTACAGCCGGTTGCCAGGCTCCAAATCGATAGTAGATATTTTCAGTCAGGCACATGAATGAGAAACCCTAAACTTCACCGAACCCGGACACTCATGAAAAAGCCCAGGCCCGGTCTCGTCATCGCGCTCACGCTGCCCTTCCTTGCAGGTTGTTTCACAACCTTTGCTCTCCCTGTCCCTGAACCCGCCGATCGCGGAGACACAGAAGTGAGAGGATTAGTTTTAGGTGAGGGAGAGAACGCGGAACGTGTCGAATTTGATCAGATTGATGATGTACAGTGGACCGAAGAGTCACTCATCATAACCGGGATCGCTAAAGACTCTGACGGGTCAGGGATTCCTCAGACCGATGCATTTTCACTCGAAGATGTAAGTGCAATCCTAGTCAGAAGCTTGGATCCTACCCGAACATCAGGACTCGTAGCAGGCATGTTTCTCGTCCCAATCGCAATCTGGATGGTTCTCGTCAGTGGACAATCGAGGGCAGGCTGTGACATCGGCACGGTTTGCGGCTAGGAACTATAGTACGAGTGCTTCAGCGCGTGTAAGTCCAGATCAGCACCACTCCACACCTGCCCATAGCTTCGTACTGGATTGGGGTTTCTGAAGGCCTAACGTAGATCTCCACAGCCTCGACTGACGCTGGCATCACAAAGTCATCAGGACGCACAGGTCCACTTTCGGGTCGCTGGCTGCCAATTGCCATTATCGCGCCATCCACGTAAAGCGTTGGTGAGCATTCCCCACCACCCCTTCGGATACGAATCTCGGGATTACGCATAGCCTCCGGGCCCACGAATGGCCTGGCCGTAACGACGTCCAGGCCAGGGATATTGCGAAATGCATCCGTGATCTTATCCAGCGCTACCGCTTGAATATCTTCGCCTATAAGAAAGGTACCTCTTCCGATCGCTGCTCGTTCCATGAAACCGACCAACTCAAGCTTACTCCTCTGTTCTTCGGCTTCGACGACGAGGTCCTCAAGTTCGACTGCTGCTCGCGTAAGCCCAACTTGTAATTCAAACACACCGTCTTCTCCGACCTGGAACAAGCCATCTATAACTGATTTGTAGCCCATTCTCGCGACATAGAGGAAGTATGAGCCCGCAGCTGGTGCATTCAGTGAAAAGCTCCCGTATCGATCCGCGAGGCCAGCAACCACAAGCTCCCGACCCGGTGCAAGCAAGCCGACATAAGCAAGCATTACGGGTTCCGCAGTGCGAGCATCACGAACCGTACCTCTGATGACCTGTGCTTGGCTTATAGGTGTGCCAATCGTCAAAACATAGAAAGCCAAACCCAACAGGCCGGGGCATACTGCCCCAACTCGCTTCTTCAATCCGCGAGTCTTCGTCTTTGACCAGTACACTCTCAAAATCTGACCCCGTTGCTCTCGTTACATCGATCGCTGACTCCGTAACATGCAATCAGCTTTCGTATAAAAACCAACCGCCCTCACCGGCTAACCGGCGAGGGCGGTGGCTACCGCTTCGGCCAAGCCGACGCCATTAAGCGCGTCTGCTCAGTCGTCTCAACATCTCACTAACCCGAAGTACACACGGACGAGCTAGCGATGTTTTCGTTGAGCGTGCACTCGATTTCAGGAATCGGCATGCATGAAGCTCTCCGGGGCTCTCCCGGACCGATGAGCGTACCACCATTGAGGAACGGATGGTCCCAACGATGGAGGTCCCACAACCGCCGACCTTCAAGCCACAACGTCGCGTAACGCTCACGATCAAGAATCGACCACATGTCGTCAATCTTGTTCACGTCACAGTCCGCTGCCCAAGTCGAGCAGTTGTCCCAATTGAGTGATCCGGCACCACTGTTTGCTGCTGCTTCTTCCGCAGCAGACAACGCACCGGCACCATAATGCGCACGCACTTCGTTGACTTTGGCAATAAATGTCGCGGCATCACCATTACGCGCCGCGTTCTCTGCCTCGATCAGGCGCATCTCAGTCCCTTTAATCGTCGGGACATTCGAACCACGCTCGGTGTACTTGTCCTGCCTATGGTGCGCAGTCAAGCCACCAGCACCCTGGTGCGCGCCACTACCCTGACCAAGACATTGACCAGTAGTAGTGGTGCCCAAGGTCACGTCCGGAGGACGGTTGGTATCGTTCCACGTTCCGCAAACCGTGTAAGCAATACGCGGGTCTCCGGTCGACTTATTATTTACGACAGTAGGATTGTACTGCCGCTGAGCCGGAGTGGCCCAGACGCCTACCTCAGCGCGTCCCCAAGTCTCGTTATAGACCCCGTTCGAGTTCGCGTTGTTGTGGTAGATCGCTTCAATCACGAAGTCCGTGGGTACATTACCCGCGGCTGCAACAGCACTCGACCAGTCACCCAAGCCTACGTGCGCCTGAGCTAGGCCACCCCATCCCGCATCCTGATACGTTTGGGAGTTAGCTGCCGCGCCAATCGTCTTAGCCTGATTAAAGGCTATGATCGCACTGTCAAATGACGCTGTGCGTGGCTGTAGCGGACCTTTGTCATATACCACATCGCAGAAGTTCTCACCCAGTCTCTGGTGGGCTGTGCCCATGAGATACCAGAGTCGGGCGGCATCAGAACTACTGTTTGCTGCGGTTTCTAGAACAGTCTGGAGTCGAGCCCAAGCTTCACCAGAAGCCCAAGCAGCCTCGTGTGTCTGCTCCCAGAATCCCTCTGAATCGTCTCGTGTGAAACGACCAAGACGATATTGTCCTGTACTAAAATAGCTACCGGTTCCCGACAAATCTTCTGTCAGGCGGCCAACTGTGAACCCATAACCATCCATAATATCGTTGAGCTCGGCAGAAGAGCCGGCCACAACAATTGGCATCAGGTCAGCCGTATTTAGATCCTCGTCCAAAATCGCGCCCGGGTTCAACACCTCGAGCGTACAGCCAGACAATAGGACACTAAACCCGGCAATCAACGGCCAAAGGCCGAATCTCGTCCGTTGTTTCATTAGTCTCTAATCTCCTGGCTAGAAGTTGATTTGGATGTTAGCAAGAAAGACCCTCGGCGGGGCGGCGTTGTAATACTCAAACATCGCACTCCTCCGGCGATCATTCGCTTCCGGATCCAAACCACGATAGTTAGGCGCATGTGTCCACAGGTTCTTACCCTGCAAGGAAATCTGTGCAGTGCGAGCCCCTGGAACCCAGCCCTCTGGCAGACGCCAGCTGAGCGTGGCCGAACGCAGCTTGATGAACGAAGCATCGTCCGTCCAGTAACCCCAGTCAGCATATGGGCCGACACACATACCAACTTGTGTCGATGTTAGTGTTGACCTGTCGCCATTGTACCAAACGTCAGCAATTGGCAAGCACATCGGCCACTGCCTACGACGTACGTTCTGATACGCAGGACCAATTGGTCGCACGAACCCACGCTGGCTTTCAAACAAAAAGTCAACCGTTACTCGGCGCGCAAACGTCATGCGCGTGCTTCCCCCGATCATGCTCGTCGGGTAGAGGTGTCCGAGATAAGCCTTCTCCTTGACTGGGAGCTCACCGAGAACGCCTGGGTTGGCGATCCGGTCATCCCAACGGAAAAAGAGCGGGTATCCGTCATGTGTCTTGCACCATTCGTCCGTCGGGACGTCTGGGCAAGTACGGACTGTGCTACCACCAGTGAGCGGCCCAAGGTCAGTAACCTCGGAGTCATTGGTGGAGTAGTTAAGACCCAGCGACCACTCGAAGTTCTCAGTCGTGACCGGGATCACATTAATCGATGTCTCGGTACCCCAGTTCTTTGTCTCACCAAGGTTACGCAGTGTGGCCTCTTCGGTACCGCCTGAAGGAGCTTCCTGCACACCGAGAAGCGCGTCATTCGTGACCTGGTTATACCAGGTGAAGTCCACACTTACACGGCCTTCCATGGCTGACATCTCGAAGCCTGCCTCAAGCTCTGTGCTGAGCTCAGGTCCGAGGTCTGCATTACCAAGGTTACCGATGATGACGCCAGGTACCTGCTCGTCAGCCGAAATCGCTTCATAAATCCGCTTCGCGTCAAAGGCACCCGGAGCTTTACCGGATTGCCCCCAAGCAGCACGGACTTTCATGATTTCGACAGCCGGGAAGAACCACCAAGCTTCATCTGAGACTGTATACGCGGCGGAGACCTTCGGATATGCGGCTAGACCGAAGCCTTCACCAAACGTGCTGAAGCCGTCCCAACGCATACCAGCCGTCAGGAATAGACGGTCGCCAAAGCCCAAGGTTTCCTGAGCAAAGAAGCCACCACTACGGATTGTCGTACGGCCTTCCCAGACACGTGGGTTATTACCATTCCCGAGTAGCTGCTCACCGGGACCGGCAAAGAGTTCATCGAACCCGTTAATCCCATAACCGTACTCCTCATACATCTGACCACCCCATGAGAAGTTCGAGGTTATGCCACTAAACAGGTCATAGCTGAACGTACCATTGTAATCCAAGGTCAAGTTACGGTCTGTCTGAGTATCAGACTCACGGTCGCCCTGGAATTCCTCGTAGTAGCCCCACGCCTTAAAGTCGACGAAGTCAGAGATGGTGTAATCCATTCCGACATTGAGGCGATGCGAGAACATATTGTTCGGCGTCCAACCTATGCTCGCTGATGTAACAACGTGGTCGATCGTCTGGTTGACGTCGTTCTCGAGCACGAGTGAATCGTCGTTGCCCGGCGTGTACCCAGCAGGTCCACGGATCACGTTGAGGTATAGACCCGAAGCGTTGTTACCGTTCGGGATCCATGTGATTTTCCGGCGAGCGTAGCTGTTGTTCAAGCTGATCTGTAGGCCATCGGTAGGCGTAAACTGAATGTTACCCCTGACCTGATAGTCATCAGCACCCTGTGGGTCATACTCTTCAGGAGTCTGAATCGTACCAATCTCTCGGCCATAGCGACCCGAAACAAAATACGTCGCGGTCTCGCCGCCACCTCGAACGCTCAGGTTATAGTCCTGCTTGTATCCAGGCCTAAACCAGCTTCCGTTCTCAGGACAACCTGGCTCACCATTCGGCGCCCAAGCACGTGGGCTCGAGCAGTCGTTCAGGTTCAGTCCGAACGGGTTGACGACCTCGTTTGGAGGAAGCAACCAACCGCCATTCTGCCCGATATCCGGGAACCGCTCATCATACGTCGATCCTAGTCCAGTTGGACCAGCGTGCGGCATGATACTTGTGCCCTGGTCGATCGAAAGCGTCCACGCAGGAGCACCAGCTGCTCCGCGCTTCGTAAAGATCTGAATCACACCACCCGCCGCTTCCGTACCGTATAGCGTCGTGGCAGCAGGACCCTTAACGATCTCAATGCGATCGATGTCGCTTGGGTTGATCATGTCGAAAACGTTCGGCTCTTGAGCAGCCTCATCGGAGTAACCGATCTGGCCGTTCTCCATCCGCACGCCGTCAATATAGATCAACGGATCATTACCCTGCGTAAGTGAGTTGTTACCACGGATCCGGATTTGGCTCCCTGAGCCTACCTGGCCACCGTGATCGTTAATCTGTACGCCGGCAGTACGACCCTGAAGGATGTCACCAAAGTCCGTAACAGCAGCAACTTCGATGTCCGCAGCCGAAACCGCGCTGATCGCGTTACCGATTTCCTTACGGCGCGCTGCACCAGCAGTACCAGTCACGATTACGCCCTCAAGAGACAATGCTTCTTGGCGTAGGTTGAAATCTAGCGTCGCAGTCTCACCAGAAACGACGGTTACCGTCAGTGTCTGGGTACCATAACCGATGATCTGTGCTGTGATCGTCTGCTCTCCAGCAGGAACGTTCAGCAACAGATATCGACCGGTATTGTTGACTAGCCCACCAATCGGTGTGCCATCGACGGTCATCTGTGCACCGGCAAGCGGAATCTGGACAGAATTATCACGGACAAGTCCAGTAACCGTCCCGGTGTTTTGCGCGGCAATCTCTGCAGCGCCGAAGCCGACTAAAGCAAGTACGACGGCGATTCCAGTCGTATTTCGCCAAGCCGACTTCCATGTGAAGTCGAACATCCGATTTAACATCAATCCTCCTCGTTGCACCCCGAATCGCGGAGTGCTGAGACAATTGTCCCATGCGCAGTGGGCGCCGGGTAGAAACCCTGATAAGGGGTAAAACTGACAGGTAACACGAGAAGAGGGCCGACTAGCAGCCCCCTCGCATCGGCGAAGGCCGTTAAGTAACTACTCATGTTTTCGACCATAAAGGCCATATCCTGCCATAACCGGTTATGAGGGGCATTGTTATAGGTATGCGGACCAATGTCAACACTTTTGTCTTCCTTTTTGCTGAACACTAGTTCTGACTCAGGGAAGCTTAGAAACCGATCAGGCCTGGGAAGTTGGGGACTTTGCAGGCTTCGACTTGACTGTGCCCAAGATCCTGAGCGCCCTTCCGAGTCGTGATCCGTATGACACCTGCTGAACCCGATGAGCCAAATTCCCAGCCACCAGATGAACTTGGTAGCAATTCAAGTGTCTCGATCTCTCCTGGGCGTATCATATTGATGGTCTCGGCCGCGTCAGACATTCGCGTGCCATCGAGGACAACCACTGGCTCTAACACGCCAGTCAACGAATTTGGCGCTCTTTGTGTGATACCTGTGGTTGATCCCGCCTGGCCGGAGGTTCCGCTGACCATCCTGGGTGCGTAACGGCGAATCACATCCACGAGTGTTCTAGGATTAAAGCGCTCGATCTCTTCTCTTGTGATCAATCTTCCAAACGAGCGACGCCGCTCGGCCTCTTCCCGTCGGACCTCCTCTTCTGTGCCAATTGGCGCAGCAAGCTTGAAGGAAGCTTCAGTAGCAACGCCAGGGATCAACAAAACTGATCCCCAGTTGACTCGGCAATCCGCCGTCAGTAGAGCAAGCATATGATGTCCAGGGCGCAGCCCCCTCAGGCGATAACGCCCATCTACATCCGAGAAGACCTCTGGGCCAGTATCGATACGAACCAAAACACCTTCCATAGGCTTGCCCGTAACACTGTCCACGACTTGACCTTGAAGTGTTGCTGACAACTCCACTTGCGCGACTAAACCCGGACGCGGTGCTAGCATAGCGAGTACACAGAAAACCAATAGTCGCAACATTATCGGTGATACTCCGGGCAACCCCGGTGCCCTATGCATTTTATCTGCTCCTACAGATGGTCCAGATCGCGTTCTATTAGAGTGAGCAACCTTGAACTAGAGGGAAAGAGTCGGCATTTGAATCTATCTTTTTTGGGTCGATAACGTGATCGCGGTCCAAACGCAGTATATATTGATAGTATAAGGTTCAAATACACTACCCGTGAGCGAGAACGATGATCTTGAATGCCCACTCCGGCTTCCGTTATTTAGTCATGATCGCTGGGCTCATCGTGATTGGCTATGCACTCTATGGTATGGCTACGGGCCGGCCTTATGACAAAACGATGCGGATTACATCGGCAGTTTTCACTGGCCTAGTAGATCTGACAGCCCTTCTGGGTCTAGTGACTTTGTTCTCGGGCACCTTCTATCCTGCCTTAACCGGCCACATCACACCGATGGTTCTGGCTGTAGTTGTGGCGCATGTCGTCTCAAGAGTTATGAAGAGGCGGCCGGAGGATGAGCGGACTTACGCCCCACATCTAGTAGGGACACTCGTGGTCCTAGGCCTTATCGCAATGGGGATTATGGCGATAGGGAGACCACTCGTCGGTAGCTAAGCTCCTTATCGGTTCCGATGTGTCCCGGAACATGATCTCATGAAGCGTGATCCCCTGGGTCGTGCAGAAGAGCCATCCCAAGCCATTCACACTCACGGGCCGAGAGACTTGGGCATCGTAATGGGTGGTGGTGGTGCCCGGGCAGCGTACCAGGTCGGCTTCCTGCGTTTCCTTTCTAAACATTTTCCGGAACTCCAGATACCCTACATCACGGGAGTATCAGCTGGCGCGATCAATGCGACACTACTCGCATCACATCACGGGACGTTCCGTCAGGCGGTCGACGAACTAAGCCGACTCTGGGCTAACCTTACTGTCGAAGATGTGTTTCGAGTGGATACCCGATCGCTGACTAAAAATGGGATACGCTGGCTCATACAGCTTGTTTCGGGTGGGATTAGGGGAGCACCTCGAGTTAGAGGCCTGGTCGACACGCGTCCATTACACGAATACCTAACAGAAGTACTACATGCCGCGGACGGTGAATTAACCGGCATACAATACAATCTTGAGCGTGGCCGACTTAAGGCCGCAGCCTTAACAACGACTAGTTATTCCACGGGGCGATCAGTCACATGGGTACAGGGCTCTAACATATCGGAATGGGAACGCCCACAACGTAAAGCCCACCGCGCTGTACTGACCGTGGACCATGTAATGGCCTCTGCGGCTCTCCCTTTATTCTTTCCAGCTATACAATTAGGTGACGCTTGGTACGGTGACGGAGGCATGCGGCTCGCGGCGCCACTCTCACCTGCGCTGCACCTTGGCGCACGCCGAATTATTGCAATCTCAACACGCTACGGTAGAAGTGCCGAAGAAGCTGAAGAGCATAGTAGTCAACGCTATCCGCCTCCGGCTCAGGTCGCTGGAGTTCTGTTAAATTCGATCTTCCTAGACCTCCTCGACCACGATGCGCTGCGGCTCGAGCAATTGAACCACTTACTCGCAGACCTTCCGAGAGATAAGAGGCAGGACCTACGGCCCGTGCGACTCCTGACGCTGCGACCCTCGTGTGATCTCGGAACCCTGGCGCATGAGCATGAATCTCAATTGCCCAAAGCTTTCCGATTCCTGACTCGTGGACTCGGGACCACGCAAACCCACTCTCCCGACTTCCTCAGCCTTATTCTATTTCAACCAGATTATCTAAGAACATTGATCAAAGTCGGTGAGACAGATGCAGCAGCCCAATCAGACAAGATCTTAGAATTCCTTAGCGAAAATATCTAATGAGTTGGCTACGGGCACGGAAGCACCCTTTCTTGGTATTACATTCTAGTAGATCAGTACCGGTACCCATGAGCGGTGGGTTCTGAACATACAACTCTGGAAGTCATAGGTATCTGATGGCTGAACACAAAAAGCTCGCCACTGAAATCGAGGCACGAGAGGTAGCCGAACAGGCACGTGAACAGGATTGGGGTAAACGTAGTTTCGCGCGTGCAATTTTCGATGGAAGACTAAATGTGGACCTAATCCATCCTCTCCCTGAGCCCAATCCTGACGAAGAGGACCGGGCCAACGAACTCTTGGAAAACCTTGAGGTTTTTGCTCGAGAGCATATCGACGGAGATCAGGTAGATAGAGATGGATGGGTACCAGAAGAGGTGCTCACGGGCCTGGCTAGATTGGGTGCTTTCGGCATCAAGATCCCTGTTAAATACGGTGGTCTTGGATTGTCACAGCATTCGTACAATCGTGCGCTCGCAATCGTTGGCTCCCGGTGCGGTGCGACTGGCGCGTTTCTCTCAGCACACCAGAGCATCGGTGTTCCAGGCCCACTCATGAAGTTTGGGACCGCAGAGCAGAAAGACAGATACCTGCCAAGACTCGCGAAAGGAGCGCTCTCCGCATTTGCGCTCACCGAACATGACGTCGGTTCTGATCCGGCGAACATGTCGACAACGGCAGAGCTTTCAGATGACGGTTTGCACTGGATCCTTAACGGAGAGAAGCTTTGGACGACCAATGGTCCACGTGCTGAACTCATTGTGGTTATGGCTGGCACTCCAGCACCGGAAGGATCAAGTCGTAAACCAATCAGTGCCTTCATCGTAGAAACGGAGTGGGAAGGTGTGGAGGTCGCTCACGAATGTTCTTTCATGGGCCTCAAGGGACTCTCAAATGGGATCATGAAATTCACGAATGTGAAGATTCCCCGTGATAACCTTCTCTGGGACGAAGGCAAAGGGCTCAAGCTCGCTCTAATAACTCTCAACACTGGGCGTCTAGCTATGCCGGCGTTCTGTGCTGCAGGAGCAAAAGGGGCGCTGGAGATGTGCCGAGATTGGGCAAATTCACGGGTTCAATGGGGTCGCTCCATAGGAAAGCACGACGCAATCGCTCAAATGCTCGGCGAGATGACCGCAAACGCATTTGCGATGGATTCGCTCGTTGAGCTCACAGCTCGTATGTCAGACTCGGGTAACTTTGACATCCGCCTCGAAGCAGCAATCGCGAAGTTATGGGCGAGCGAGACCGGCTGGGATATCGTGAACGATGCACTCCAGATCCGAGGGGGGCGTGGTTACGAGAACCACGAATCCCTGCTCGCTCGCGGCGATGTCCCTTACCCTGTTGAGCGGCATCTTAGAGACGGCCGCATTAACATGATATTTGAGGGCTCCTCCGAGATCATGAGACTCTTTATAGCTCGGGAAGCGGTAGATTCACACCTTGCTATCGCAGGAGACCTCGTCAACCCAAAAGCATCCTTAGGAGCTAAGCTCCAGGCTCTTATCCGTGCAGGTTTGCATTATGTATGGTGGTACCCGACTCGGTTCCTGGGTTGGGGCGCATGGCCTCGCTATAGGAAGTTCGGGAGGCTTGGTACCCATCTGAGGTTCGTTGAGAGGGCATCACGCAGGCTCGCCAGAGCCACATTCCACGCGATGGTTCGTTTCGGGCCAAAACTTGAGAAGCGTCAGGCTGTACTTGGACGAATTGTTGATGTCGGTTCTGACTTATTGGTCATGACCGCCGTGATCATCCGAGCAAAAGAACTTGGAGAGACTTCAGAGAAGAAAGGTGCCGATGCTCTTGCTGACCTGTTCTGTCGCATGGCGCGAAGAAGAATCACCGCCAGCTTCCCTGCACTATTCAATAATGATGACTCTACAACCTATGGAGTTGCCCGCCGTTTCTTAGACGATGACTTCTTGTGGTTAGAAGAAGGCATTGTCTCAGCAGAAGCGTACAGGCATCAGGCAGAAGCAGCTATATTTGCGCGCTCAACACTGGAAGCAGAACCACTCGAACCTGTACCGACTACCTAAGAACGCGTGCTCCACTATCGGGCTTTCACCGTCAGCGTCTTCTGGACGCTCGGGCTCCTATATCTTGGCAGCGTCGTGCATGCAACTGAGTCTAGTCTAGCATGCCCTGATTGGCCGACATGCTTTGGTACTATGATGCCAGAGATGACAGGAGGAGTCTTTTGGGAACACCTCCACCGGCTGGTCGCGGGAGGGCTTGTCCTCCTGTTTGGACTCAGTACTTGGCTGGCTAAAACCCCAACCCAGGATCAACCATGGATTTTCAGGGCGTGCCTAGCTGGCTTGGGTCTCCTTATCGTCCAATCAATTTTCGGAGGGCTCACGGTCATATACCGCCTCCCAGATTTGATCTCAACCACACACCTGGGGCTCGCGTTTATCTTTCTGGCACTCGTGACAGTGCTTGCATCGGCAACAGGCCCACTCAAGACATTCGAAAGCCCTCTTGGTGAGACCGCAAACCGCATCACAATCCTCGCTAGTGCCAGCGCTGCCCTGATTTTCGTTCAATCTTTAATTGGAGGACTCGTGCGACATATGGATGCCGGGATGGCCTGCCCCGATGCACCTCTCTGTCTTGGCGAACTCGTTCCTCCGCTAGTCAACTCAACAATTACTCTACACTTCACTCACAGATTGATTGGGATTGTCGCTGCGTTACTGATCATTGGCCTCTCTATCTGGATCTTACGCGTATCAGCCCCGAAGCCTCTTAGCCTATTGGGCCTTCTCGCAGCCGCTCTGGTTGTAACACAGGTCATCATTGGCTTTGTATCTGTGCTCACATCTTTAGCGGTTATCCCGGTCTCACTTCACACACTCATTGCTGCGGGCCTCTTGGCGACACTCGTGCGCCTTGCGACTTTGGCCCGACTATCACCTAAGTCAATATCCTCGACCTCAGAGATAAGGGTAGGGTAGTCATACAATGGATCTAATGCGTGTTGGTGATCTCATGGCGATGGTTAATGCAGGGCTTAACGCAACAAGCGCCTTAGCGCTCTTTGCAGGCTACCGCTTCATCCGCCAACGATCACTCCATGCTCACCGTAGAGCGATGGTTATCGCAGTCACGACTTCGGCGATCTTCCTGGTATTCTATCTCACTAGGGTAGCATTGACCGGGACGCACGATTTTGCCGGAGAGGGTCTCGCGAAGGTGGTATACCTTAGTATCCTTTTTTCCCATATGGGCTTGGCGCTGCTTGTTGTCCCGCTAGTTCTCCGGCTTCTTTACTTGGTTCGACACAGACGCTTCAGCGCGCATTCAAAGCTCGCCCGTTGGACATTTCCGATTTGGGCATATGTCTCGGTGACTGGCATCATCGTGTACCTACTTCTCTATCAGGTTTACGGGTATTCCTGATTCCAGAGAAAAGCAGCCACAGGAGATGGCTACTCAGGAAGTAGGTTCAGGAACTTGGGAAGGAGACTTCTACTTCCGCACCACCGTCTGACAAATTGCGCAACTCAATTTGTCCACCCATCTGCTCTATAAGGCTACGCGCATGTGGTAGTCCGAGTCCAAGTCCCTCAGCAGACGTCGAATAGAAGGGATCAAATGCTCGCTTGAGAGCCTCGTCTGAGAAACCTGGGCCATGATCTCTCACTAGAATAAGAGAGCGGCCGTCTATCGCCTGAACAGCAATATCGATCGTGCTATCACCACCGAAGCGGCTGGCATTATGGAGAATGAGATAAAGCACGTCCATCATCACCGGACCACTAACCACTGCACGTACTGGACTACTAGCGAGTTGCATCCTTAATCGTACATCCTGATCTCCAGAAAACTCTTGAGCAACATTCTCGACAAGGGAGACCAAAGATTGCCCTGACCTGCTCATCGACGGTTCTTCCAGGAAGAAATCGATATCAGACAGCGCTCCTAGTGCATGTTCTATTCTCTCCCGTAGTTCATCGGCCCCCGCAGCCTCACCTGCCTCGATCAACGGCTTCCGCACATTTGTCTTTAAGAATGCGCTCACTCTTCCAATCGCTTCAACCAGAACCGTGTTCAGTTCACTTTCACGGGATGACGATCTGTCTTCCAGTGCAGCATGGTCGTCCGTTTCCGGGGATCCAGCCAGGTCACGTTCAGAAAGACCGACTGATCGGCCTGATGAGCGCCCCAAAATAAAGCCAGCTATAGCTAGAATAGCCCCTACAACAACTCCTATGGCAATTTCCATGCAATTCCAGTTTAGGGGTGCTCTGACACCGAGATGTCGGAGCAGGCGGACAGATCTTCGCATGCCCTGATCACACTGGCAACACAAAGTTGCTGGTCACAAGCGCCGATTGTATGCTCGGGCTGTGTTAAGACTAGAAACCATCCGGAAATTGCTTGAGTTGGCGGGAGATCCTGATAACCCAGCCGCCGAGGAACTCATGGAACTCTTCAGTCAGATCCAGACCATCGCTGTTATTGGCCTGTCGCGGGATCCGGATAAGGCTGCTCGTCGAGTTCCTTCCTATCTCGCTTCAAGAAACTACGATGTCATCCCTATTAATCCTTATGCAGACAAAATTCTCGGTAAGGAGACTTATGACACAATAAGTGATGTACCTGGACCAGTTGACCTTGTAGTCATTTTCCGGCCTTCGGCTGAAGCTGGACAATTCGTTACTGAGTCTGCGAAACGACCGGAGCGACCAGCGATCTGGCTACAAGAAGACATATGGGCAAGGCCAGAGATTAGAGAGGTGCGGGCCCAACGAGTGACCGCTGTCCAGAACATGTGCACATACCTCGTCCATCAAGCATTAAACGAAGGAAACGGAGCATAGACTGGACCTCCTTCAACCAAGAGCTAGTCAGCCAGCATTCTTGGAATCATGTATCAGAATGCTGGGTATATCACGACCAAGAACTACCCAGTAAGAATTTCTGATAACATTTCAGTATGGCCCTTGGGCTTCACCTTTCTCCAGACCTTTGATATCACACCCTCCTCGTCGATCAGGAAAGTGCTTCGCTCAATCCCCATGTAAGTGCGACCGTACATCTTCTTCTCCTTCCATACACCATACGCTTCAGAGACTGAGTGTTCTTCATCCGCGAGAAGTGGAAAGTTTAGATCAAATTTCGCTCGAAATTTGGCATGGGATTTCACAGAATCTGGACTGACACCCAGAATAACCGCCTTCACTCCTTCAAACCGAGGCATTGCATCGCGGAAATCGCAAGCCTGAATTGTGCAGCCCGGAGTGTCATCCTTTGGGTAGAAGTATAGAATGACATTTTTCCCCCTAAGCTTTGAGAGCGTCACAGATTCTCCCTGATCGGTTTCGAGCGTGAAATCTGGCGCTACAGTTCCACTTTCAATCATCCCTAAGTCCTCTGTTACTGGGTTATTGGGTCCTACTTCAGTGCGACACGACCGCTCACGATAATTCTTCAGTCAGTGGTACGATGCTGCCGTCCCACCTGCAACGATCATCACCGC
Source organism: uncultured Gemmatimonadales bacterium (assembly GCA_913045345.1). Classification (GTDB taxonomy): domain Bacteria; phylum Gemmatimonadota; class Gemmatimonadetes; order Longimicrobiales; family Gaopeijiaceae; genus UBA1142. The sequence continues at coordinate 13,739 of CAJWPN010000008.1, read as the reverse complement.
GAGCCTGGCACAGAGTGTGACTAACTTCAGCGGATGTGTGTCCAATCTGCTCCAGAATCCGTTGGCAGATCCCAGAAATAAGATAGCAAGCGCTACCCTCAGGATCGCCTCCCCTAAAAAACAAGCCCTGCACCTCAACATTCAAAGGTCCCTCTATGAAACTAAGGATACGTCGCCCAAATAGGTGTTTTAAATGCCGGCGCAAGTAAGCGCGGGCCAACATATACTGAATAGATTCGGGGAATATCTGACCCCACCGAAAGGGGAACTTGACTTCGACTAAGTCACGTCCAGTCGTTAAGCAAACCTCATCGCTATCGGATCTTCTGTTCACCAGTGTAAAAAGATCTGTTATCCCTTGGTCCGTAAGATGAACCCCTTTCCGAACGTCGTCCCTATAGGCACGAATTTGGCGATCTACTACATCGCTCAGACCAAGCCGGCGTGGGATGGTCCGCGCCGGGTCCTCTTGTGCCAAAAGCTCGTCCGGTAAATCCCGATCGCGTACGACCTCTAGAAGACGAAGTCCCACTATAGCCTTGACGCGTCTAGGACTCTTTGGGTTCGTGTCGAGAATCAACTCACTAACAATCTTACAGGTAGGATGACGCACCAATCTCAGTCGAGCCGTCTCTCACTGCAACGCATCTGGAATTGTTTAACGCGACCGGCGGCCCAAACCTTCCGGTACCCTCCCGTTTCGCAGGCCCTAGCTAGCTGTACATTAAATACATGAAGCGTTATCAGGCTTTTGACCCTCCGGAATACTTAAACTGGACACCGGACCCCTACCTTATAAGGTCACTCAAGCAATCGCTCTCCGAGCATCCTGGCCGGGGTGAGATTGTCGATCATCTACAGGAAGACGATCTACTTTTGATCTATCGTGACCTACTGCGGACGCGACTCCATGATATTGGACTCAAGCGTTGGGTAAGAGGCGGCATTATTTCAAAGGCTTGGCTAGGAACCGGTGAAGAAGCCGTTACCGTGGGTGCAGTCAGGGCCTTAGACACTGAGATTGACGTCGTGAGCCCAATGATTCGCAACGCTGGAGCCCTCCATATGATGGGTATGTCCTTGGCAGATATGTTTCGAGGATACATAGCCACGTCGGATTCTCCCAGCGGAGGTAGAGACCTACATATAGGCAATCTGGAGTACGGGATTATTCAACCCATCAGTCATATGGGAACCAGTGTGAGCATCGTCACGGGTGCTGCCTTGGCTTTCCGCAACCGAGGAGAAGCCCGTGTCGCCCTCACTTGGGTCGGCGATGGAGCCACTAAAACCGCTGCATGCCATGAGGGGATGAACTTAGCAGCAGTCCAAAACCTCCCAGCGATTTTCATTATCCAAAATAATCAGATCGCACTTGGGACTAGGTTAGACCAGCATGGTGCCGGAGACCTCCATGACTGGCCGGCCATGTATGGAATTGAGCCACAGGTATGTGATGGTAACAATGTCTTAGATGTGTTTTCGGCGGTTCGTCTCGCCGTAGATAAATGTCGGGCAGGTAAGGGTCCCGCAGCGATCGTTGCAGATACCTTCCGAATGGGAGGACATGCAACGCATGACGAGCAGGAAGCAAGAGAAACATTTCCAGCAGAATTGTTCGAAGAATGGGGGCGACGTGATCCGATAGGCTTATTCGAAGGCTATATGACAGGTGAAGGAATCACAGTCGCTAGCCTGGAGGCCACCGAACTAGAAGTTATAAGAGAGATTGATCAGGCAATTGAAGATGCGCTCAAATCTCGAGATCTCGTGCCAGCCCCAGAAAAGGCACTGTATGACGGCTTTTCAGAGGGAGGGGTTCTTGTTGGCCTTGAAAGGCGCCCACTCTAGAACCTAACCCCCAAGTATTTAGCAACCGGATTAATAGTTTCCGAACTGACGGACACAAACATGTTCGATGACCTCAGGGCCCAATTCCGTAAGGCGGTCGAGAACTTTAATGAGGAATTGAACCGTAACGAACTCTCGCATAACACCAATGATCTTACCGGTTCAATGAAAAATCAGGTCACTGAAGCGATATCTCATATCAATGTTCTGGCACTTCAAATCTCCAAAGCAAAAGCTCAGATGGCTGAGAAAGCACGCGCGGCTGAAACATGCTATCGGCAAGCAGAGATGGCTCACCGTATAGGGGATACTGAGACAGCAGCCGTGGCAATGCAGTACGCAGAAAAACACGAAGAACATGCCCGTGTCCTCGACAACAAGATTGACGCACTGAGCGCGGAACTCTTCTTCCTAGAAAAGGAGGTCGCGGAAATGGTTGAGAAAGTCGAAAAAGCACAAACCACAGGAAGACCGGTTTCCATTGACTCTCTTCCGTAGAGAAGCAACGACTCAATCTCAACTGGCAAAAGAATCAGTACTCAGATAAAAACGAGAATACCGTCAGAATTTTCTGCAATAACTGGTGGTTTCTCGAACGTAGTAGGGCCTGGCTCCTACCCTAGGCTTCCGGTAGATTCGGCCGACCTAAAGAGTAGCTTTTAAAATACCTCCATAGCACCACTGCCGAGGTCGACATTTCGTATGCAAAACTGGATTGGTATAGGAATCTGGATTGTCCTTGGGGCAACGATCGGTTTGGTGATGAAGGTGCTGATCAAGCGCCCAGATGAGACCCCCGGACACACCATAGTTTTGATGGTCTTGGGGTCATTTGCAGCTGTTATTGGGGGTATGCTAGGAGTTGGCATCTTCCATCTCTATGAGCCACTCGCTATCAGCCCCGGTGGCATGGCGGGAGGAGCAACCTTCTCGGCAATGATGACCTTTGTCTACCGATGGGGAATACGCCGACTCATCTAGCAAACAGCTTACATCTTCAACCTCCCCCACTATCCGTCACGGATATGTCTGAAGCACTGACTTTCATAGAGTCGAATCTTGATCGCTTCCGAGCCGAACTCTATGAGTTCCTCAGAATACCTTCGATCAGTGCGAAAACTGAGCATGTCGAGGACACACGGCGCTCAGCACAATGGTTAGCAAATCGCATACGTGATGCAGGTCTCGAGGCCGAAATCATCGAAACTCCTGGACACCCTGTGGTGTTGGGCGAGTGGAGAGGTGCTGGCGAAACCGCTCCAACGGTCCTGGTCTATGGTCACTATGACGTGCAACCCCCTGAACCCCTGGAGGAGTGGATATCACCTCCCTTCGAACCGAACGAGAGAGACGGCCGCATCTATGCTAGAGGTTCAGCAGATGATAAGGGGCAACTCTACATGCATATTAAAGCCCTGGAGGCACTGCTCACGACACATGGAACTATGCCAGTGAATGTGGTGGTGCTCGCTGAAGGTGAAGAAGAGACTGGATCTCCCAACCTCGTCCCCTTCGTAGAAGCGAATCTCGATAGGCTTGCCTGTGATGTGGTGCTCATTTCTGATACAAGCATGTTCTCAGAGAAACTCCCGTCTCTAGGATTTTCACTCCGTGGCCTGGCATACTTTGAGCTCCATGTTTCTGGGGCCCGGAGTGATCTGCATTCAGGAGAATATGGGGGAGCAATTACAAACCCAGGCAACGCATTGGCACACATCCTGGCGACTCTGCATGACGAGAAAGGAAGAGTCGCGATCAAGGGGTTTTATGATGATGTCGTCGAATGGGATAGCGAGACACGGACACAGATTGAGTCCCTGCCTCATTCTGATGAGCAGTACCGAGAAGAACTCGGAGTGACAAAACTCAATGGTGAAGACGGCTTCAGCACGCTTGAACGCCTCTGGATCCGACCCACATGCGATGTGAACGGCCTACTGTGTGGATACACTGGTGAGGGAGCTAAGACAGTGCTACCTAATCATGCGATGGCCAAAGTCAGCTTCCGTCTCGTCCCTGATCAAACTGATGGCAAAGTCAGGGACCTGTTCGAAAAACACGTGCAACGCGTTACCCCTGAAGGCGTCACTATTCAGATCAATGAACTCCACGGAGGACGACCTTGGAAGGCTTCTGTAGAGGGTCGCTATTTCGAGGCCGCGACACAGGCACTTGAGGAAGCGTTCGGTATCACACCAGTTCTGATGGGCAGCGGGGGTTCTATACCGATCGTCGTCGAGTTTGAGGAACGGCTGAGTGCTCCTGTAATGCTGGTGGGCTTCTCTCTGCCTGGCTGTAACCTCCATGCACCCAATGAGTGGTTGCCAGTTGAGAACTTTGAGCGTGGCATCGGGGCACTCGCTCTTTTATACCAGAAACTAGCAAACTAAGTCCTACTAGTTGTACTCAACCTCGCACCATGACCGCGGCCTTGAGCAAGGCCCTCGCCTTGCTGATGGTCTCTTCGTACTCCCGCGAAGGATTACTATCCGCCACGATACCTGCACCTGCCTGGACATAAGCCTTGTCTCCAGTCGCCACGAGCGTGCGGATCGTGATCGCGGTATCCATGCTAACCCCTCCATAGTTGAAATAACCGACTGCACCGGCATAGGGCCCCCGACGCACTGGCTCCAACTCATCAATAATCTCCATCGCACGAATCTTGGGAGCACCTGACACTGTACCTGCCGGGAAACAAGCCCTGAATACATCAATGGCTCCAAGCCCTTCTCTAAGCTTGGCCTCGACTTGGCTTACTAGGTGCATGACATGCGAGTATCGCTCTACAACCATCAAGTCTGATACCGTGACCGATCCAAATTCGGCAACCCGTCCAATGTCGTTGCGACCGAGATCCACAAGCATGCGGTGTTCAGCTAGCTCCTTCTGGTCGCTGCAGAGCTCTTCAGAAAGCAAGTGTTCCTCTTCAACAGAGTCGCCACGTGGTCTCGTTCCTGCGATTGGTCGAACAATCACAACATCATCTTCAACCCGAACAAGCACTTCCGGAGAACTGCCAACCAAGTTGATACCATCAAGCTCAAGGAAGTAAAGGTACGGAGATGGATTCAAGGTCCTCAAACCTCGATACAGATCAAACGGAGAGGCCTTGAGATCAATTCCGAGACGCTGGCTAAGTACAACCTGAAAAGCATCTCCTGCCCGAATGTAGTCCCGGATCTTTTCCACACCCGCTTCAAATTCAAGCTGAGTTGTTGAGCTATCGAACGGTGGATCGGTCCTAGGTTCCCTCGCTAACTGAAGAGGAGGAGGCGAGGGTTGTGACTTTAGCCTATGAATGAGATCGTTGGTGGTTGCAACCGCATCGTCATACCGGGCCCTAAGCTCATCCTGACCCAAACCATCCACAGGAACAGCCACGATCGCCATCGCACGACCAAGCAGGTTATCAATTGCCAGAACAACGTTGGTAAAAAGAAACAGACCGTCCGGAAGCTCTAGGTCATCAGGCGCCGGGTCTGGGAGTGACTCAATCTCTCTCACCACGTCGTAACCGAAATAGCCGACTGCTCCTCCCCAAAACCGGGGAAGACCATCTATTTCAGCTGGCACACGCTCTCTCAATCTTGTATCTAGGTCTTCAAGTGGGTCGCTGGTATCAACCTTCTGCCAGCCTTCTTCAGGCGTCCACCACGAAACTTCGCCACCTTGAAGTTTCCAAGCTCCTGACGGACGGGTTCCCACAAACGAGTATCGGGCCCATTGTTCGCCGCCAAGTACCGATTCGAGAAGAAACCCAAAGGGAGGTTCGGCTAGTTTAGAATAAGCGGTTACAGCTGTATCTAGATCGAAAAGGAACTCTTGCCATACCGGTACCAAGCCGCACTTGTCGGCGAGGGCCTTAAAATCATTGAAAGAGGGTCGAATCTGCATGAGCAAAACAATGTCCTCCGAGCGTCTAGGAGCGTCAACGGCACTCCTCGCTGTGGACACAGGTGGAACCTTCACAGATCTGGTACTTTTAAGAGAAGGACAAATCCAAACGCTTAAGGTATCCTCGACACCTGAAGACCCCTCACAAGCAGTATTAGACGGGATTTTAGAGATTTTCGGGATTACCAAAGGGTCCGACGGCAAGGAAGACCCGTTTGCTCTTCTCCACGGCTCAACAGTCGCCACAAATACTTTGCTTGAACGACGCGGTGCCAAGGTATTACTGGTGACCAACAGAGGGTTTGAGGATGTGATTGAGATCGGCAGGCAGAACCGACCTCAACTATACGCGTTGGTTGGACATAGGCTTCCTCCGCTGGTTACTCGCGATGATCGTTTAGGCATCAGTGGACGAATTGGGCCCCAAGGTGAAGAAATCGAACCGCTTGACCTTAAGGAACTCGCGGCCCTCGCCCTTAGAATTAAGGAACGAGATGCTGAAGCTGTCGCAATCTCACTTCTGCACAGTTACGCCGATGATACTCATGAGAAACTTGTTGCAGAGACGCTGGGCGCGACTGGGTTACCGCTATCAGTTTCCGCTGACTTAGTGCCAGAATTCCGAGAGTATGAGCGCACATCCACTACTGTGGTAAACGCCTATGTAGCTCCAATCATGGGCAATTATCTCGGACGCATCTCAAAAGAAGCAGGCGCGACACGAGTGAGGATCATGGGATCGAATGGGGGTGTGCTCCCAGTTGAACGGGCAATAAAGGAACCAGTACACACAGTCCTTTCCGGCCCTGCTGGAGGGGTTATTGGAGCACTAACCTGGGCTGAACGCTCTGGCAGGGAACGAATCATTTCCTTTGACATGGGAGGGACCTCCACTGACGTATCCCTGTGTCCTGGGCACCCACTCAGGACTCGAGAGTTTGAGATTGCAGGGCAACCGACAGCAATTCCGGTTCTGGATATCCATACCGTCGGTGCTGGTGGTGGATCACTGGCCAGAGTCGACGCGGGCGGTGCACTCAGGGTAGGCCCTCAGAGCGCCGGAGCAGAACCCGGGCCGATCTGCTATGGGAGAGGAGGATCGAAGGTCACAGTAACGGATGCCCATGTTTGGCTTGGACGCCTTCCGGCTTCTGCCTTCCTGGGTGGCAGTGAAACTCTTGATCGGGACGCAATCAGTAATCCGCTGGGGACAATGGCAGCAGCACTCGGAGCGTCTCTTGAAGAAACTGCCGAAGGAATCCTAGCCGTGGCAGACACAGCTATGGAGCGAGCTTTACGCGTGATCTCTGTAGAGCGTGGCTACGATCCAGAGGATTTTACTATCGTCGCTTTCGGCGGTGCCGGCGGCCTACACGTCGCCGAACTCACTGAGCGCCTAGGAGCTCACGAAGCCCTGATCCCTCCAGATCCTGGCCTCTTATCAGCCTACGGAATGTTGGCTTCGCCCGTGACCCGCGAAACTGCTCGGACTGTTTTTCAAGCCACTGATGATTCAAGAGCTGCGGACTACATTGAGGATGCACTAGCAGAACTTGCTCTTCAAGCACGGACGGAGATGGTTGAGGAAGGCGCAGACCCAGATGAATTATCCACTACACTCTGGATTGATGCGCGATATCGAGGGCAAAGCTTTGAGCTACGGGTTCGCGCCGAAGATTGGGCCGAACGCTTCCATAACTTGCACGAAGAACGCTACGGGTATCGTAGAGATGGAACAGCAGTGGAGGCAGTCACTTTGCGAGCAGTAGTAACTGCACCAGCTCCAACCCTTACGGTCCATAGACTCGCCACTGCCGATGCCCCCCCACCAACTCGTTCAACTAGCGTCGTCTATGGGGACAAAGAGATAGAGTCAACATTGGTATCTCGAAGCGACTTACGTTTGGAACACGCGTTAGACGGTCCGGTAATCGTTCAAGAATACAGTGGAACGACCTGGGTGCCCCCAGGCTGGATCGTAAAGCCAGATCCCTGGGGATGCCTACATCTTACAAGGGGACCTAAGGCCCCATCAATTGACTAGGATGCAAGCGGACTATGTAGGGCAATTAACTTTGAGGTTTCATATAGTGATGGCTAATCAAACATGAACTCTGTTCAAGAAACTGCTTCAGTGGGATTAGATGAAGTACAAAATGAGTAGAGCAAGCGAACAAGCACTGCACGAGAGCTCAAAGGGTGGCGTCGAGGACCTTCGTCCTCCTTATACGCAGGCTTGGATCGCAGGAGCACTCGTGTTTGCTCTATACTGGCTCACGCTATCTCCTACAACAGCATTCTGGGATACCAGCGAGTATATCGCGACTGGCCACATACTCGGTATTCCACACCCTCCCGGGAATCCGCTCTTCGTAGTCCTCGCCAGAGCATGGTCTGTGATTTTCACATCCGTCGGCCTATCCGTAGCAACCAGTATCAATCTATTCAGTGCTTTCATGTCCGCCGCCGCTCATGCTATGTGGTTCCTAGTGGCACACCACATCCTGCGCTACTTCTCGAGTGACAGGCTTTTCCGGCTCGTTGGAGCTGCAGCAGCTGTTCTTGTGAGTTCGACTTCCTTTACAGTCTGGAGCCAGTCAAACGTCAACGAGAAGGTTTACACAGTCTCACTCTTCACGATCGCTCTTCTTTCGTGGCTAGCGGTCCGATGGCAAGAGAACCTGGGGAAAGGCAAGGACGACAATCTACTCATTCTGATGGTCTTCATTCTCGCCTTGAGTGTGGGAAATCACCTGATGGCATTCCTAGTTGCCCCTGCCATCGGAATCTTCATACTCGTGGTCCATCCCCAAACTCTTTTGAACTGGCGCTTGTATTTTGCCGGTGCAGCCGTAGCGGTAATCGGACTATCTATTCATTTATTTTTACCCCTGCGTGCTGGACTTCAGCCGGTAATCAACGAAGCGGCACCGGCTTGTCCAGATATCGGCTCTGCACTCTCAGCTGTAGTTACCTACGGAAAAGCTGGCTGTGCAGCTTTGGCAGAAGCCCTCAATCGTACTCAATACGAGAAGCCACCCCTGCTCCCTAGATCCGCTCCACTAGTCTCGCAGTTTGCGAACTACCTTCAGTATTTCGACTGGCAGTGGGCCAGATCCCTCGATGGTAACAACGTTCTCTTCTCTAATTGGCGCCTCCCATTCACGATGCTATTCACAGGGTTAGGCGTATGGGGCGCGATCGAGCACGCTAGGAGAGATCGGACGAGCTTCATTTTCTTAGCCACACTCTTCGTGACTTTATCCGCTGGTCTAGTCTACTACTTGAACTTCAGATACGGGTATTCGCTTCCAGACCCAATGGCCGACCGAGGACTCCATGAAGTTCGTGAGCGTGACTACTTCTTCATTGTCAGCTTCTCTGTATGGGGGCTTTGGGCAGGCATTGGTATTGCAACTCTTTGGAGGGAAGCAAGCCGTGACGCTCGCTCGGGGCTCGTAAAGGCCAGCCCAATCCTAGGGTTGGCACTCATTCCGTTGCTTCTGAATTTCACTTGGGCGAGCCGTGCTGATGACTACTCTGCCAGGGATTGGGCCCACAACCTTCTAATGAGCGTAGAACCATATGGTGTGCTTTTTACAAATGGTGATAACGACACCTTCCCGCTCTGGTACTTACAGGAAGTAGAAGGCATCAGGCGAGACGTCACAGTCATTGTGACTTCCTACCTAAACACTGAGTGGTACACTAAACAGCTCAAGAGGATAACGGCGCCATGTGATCCTGACATGCGTGCATCTGAGGACTGGTCCAGAATTATTTGTCAGCGTCCCTATACTGCAGAAAACACGTCCGCAGCATATGTGACTGATCCCACGTCTATGCCCGACAAGGTCTCTCTGGTCATGCCTACTAGTATTAAGGAGCCCACCAAGTCGATCATCCCACTTACTGATGAACAGATTGACCAGGTTTCACAGAATTATGTGCGCGTCGAAGGAAATAGATCCGTTAGACTAGGAAACATCAGTACTATTTTGAGAGACGGTGATAGTCTGGTACCGTGGGAACAGTATGCGCTCGCGTTGATCGGGGAGGTAATCGATGAACGGCCGATCTATTTCTCATCCAGTGGTAACGCTGCGGTATCACTGGGGTTAACGAACTACCTCGTCCGTCAGGGCCTTGCTTACCGATTGAATAACGGTCCACTAGAGGAGGTCGAGAGCCCTGGGGGTGTTATCCGTATGTTACCCTCGCCGTATGAATCAGTAATAGGTCAATGGGTAGACATGCCAAGAACACACACTTTATTAACCGAAGTCTTCATGCACCGATCAGGGATTCCAGATGAGTGGACGCACTGGCCTGATCTCGCGACGATCGGGATCCCTAACTATTACGCCTGGGGGTACTTGGCTCTAAGTCAAGCTGCATTACAGACATCTGATGAAGAATTGATGGAGCAATACCGTGAGCGTGCTGAAGCTTGGTCAAGACTAGGCACGGGATAAAGAGCCGATTCAACTTTCTTCATTCATAGATCAAAGATTTCCCCTAGTTCTTCTGCCTCAGCAACTGATAGTACTTTTGCCGCCACCGCGATATCCTGGACCGCATTTCCTACAGATTTGAAGTAGGTGATTTCCCCTGGTTCTGTCCGTCCAGTAATTCGACCAAGAACTACGTCTCCAATTTCTCCAGCAATCACATCCTCTCCAAACAAGCCATCTCTAATAGGACCCACGATATCTCCAGCCTCCTCAAGTGCAGCCTCTTTTTGGTCAACTATAACTCGTGCCCGCTCCACGAGGGTCGCATCAACTTCTCTCATATCTGTAGTGAACGAACCGATACCTGTCACATGTGTGCCAGGCTCTACGAGTGCACCATCGAACACTGGAATTGAACTGCTAGTTGCAGCAATGATGATATCTGCTCCAGCTACAGCCTCATCAGGATCTGATAAACTGACAGCCTCAACTCCGCTCAGTTCACCTACTAGGGCCTGTGCAGACGTGCCACTATGAGAGACAACACGAACCCTCTTGATATCTCGCACACACCGAACGGCCTCCAGTTGGGTTCTTGCCTGCGTACCGGCTCCAAAAAGCGCTACAGTGGTGGAATCACTCCTGGCTAAAAGGTCTGTGGCTAGGCCACCAACTGCGCCTGTGCGGAGGGCGGTCAGCCACGTCCCATCCATAAGGGCAATTGGACAACCAGTCAGAGTATCTAGAACTACCACTACGGCATGGATCGCTGGGAGGCCCGACTGTGTGTTGCCCTCATTCACTGAAACAATCTTCACACCAGCAGAGTCCCTCTCTTTCAAGTGCGCAGGCATGAATAGACTGACTCCATGAGATGTCTCTAACGCTACACGGACCGGGACGGTTGCCTCACCCGCTGCGAGAGCACTAAATGCGTCCCTCATGGCCTCGATGGCCATTGGCATATCGATAGTGGATCTCACGGCATCAGATGATAAGATTCGAACCCTCATGGCTTACCTAGGGAAGCAGGGAATACAAAAGTGTAGGGCTTGAACCACCCCATTATTGTTAATTCTAGCTAACCCTCTACCGGATCGCTTGTGACCAAGACTCAAACGGGTAATCGCGTAGTCATTGTCGGTGGTGGCATCTTTGGCTGTACAGCGGCACTAGAACTGCTCTCCCGTGGCTGGTCAGTAAGCATAGTTAATCCTGGTGGCCCTCCACACGAAGACGCGTCTTCAACTGATGTTAGTAAAGTTGTACGCATGGACTATGGTTCGGACGTTTTCTATCACGAACTTGGAGAAATGGCAATCGAGGGCTGGAGGCGTTGGAACAGAGACTGGCCAAGACCTCTTTACCACGAAGATGGATTCCTGATCCTCTCACATGGACAGATGCAACCCGGGGAGTATGAGTACGAAAACCACCATGTCCTAGGACAGCGAGGCTATGACATCCCTCGTCTGAATATGAATCTGGCATCATCTGATTATCCAGCATGGGATTTTTCTGGATATTCAGATGGATACTTCAATCCAACCGGAGGTTGGGTTGAAAGTGGAGCGGTTGTGGAGCAAATCGCTAAACTATGTAAAGACAGTGGCGTCCAATTTTATTCAGGGCATATGGATCAACTGTATTCCGAAGGCAGCCGCGTGTCAGGTGTCTTAACTACTGATGGAAATGTAATCCCAGGGAATATTGTGGTTGTTGCAGCCGGAGCCTGGACTCCCACTTTGCTCCCTTGGCTTACAGACCTCCTATCCCCAACAGGCCAACCTGTGCTCCATTTCTTGCCGGAGAATCCAGACTTATTCCGTGCTGACAGATTTCCTCCCTGGAATTCGGATATCGCGAGTAGTGGATGGTATGGATTCCCGGCCCTATCTGACGGACGTGTAAAGGTGGCGCATCACGGACGAGGGGTATCTGTCCACCCAGATTCCCGAGGCAAAGTTGATGTGAATCACGAGATCCGAGCCCGAGAATTCCTAGAACAATCCATCCCGGTGCTATCGCAGGCCCCCATCGTATATAGGAGGATATGTATGTATTGCGACGCCTTCGATGGAAATTTCTTGATCGGACATGACCCAAATCGGGAGGGGCTAGTTGTAGCCTCTGGAGGTAGCGGACACGGTTTCAAATTCGCACCAGTGCTTGGCGAAGTGATCGCCGACGCCGTTGAACATCATCCCAATAAATGGGGTGCTAGATTCTCATGGCGGGAAGCAGGGGCACCGAAGACTGAGGAGGCTCGCTACACCGGACGATGAGAACTTGCATACTGACTAATCTACTGACCATATCATCTTCAATCTATTCTAGAGCATGCAAACAATCTTTACCCCTAATGGACCAGCCCCGGCGGGCCACTACTCACAAGCAGTAGTGCATCAAGGCATCGTATACGTTGCCGGCCAACTACCTTTTGACCCTAAAGATCCTGAGACATTACCTAATGATCCGGGTGAACAGACCCGAAATGCGCTCAATAATGTTCGTGCTATACTAGAAGCAGCCGGCAGCAGTCTAAGCCAAGTTCTTCAGATGACGATCTATGTGACTGATATAGATCATTGGCCAGCAGTGAACACAGCATACGCTGATATCATGGGTGACCACCGACCTGCGCGCGCCGTGGTACCCGTACGTGATCTAAAATCTGGGTGCTTGCTTGAGGTACAAGTGATAGCAGCCACCTGAAATCAGCGCTCTTGGGGAGCCGGATACTTTAGTGAGAACCTGCCGAGACCCGCTGCAGTTGGACGGAGCGCAGGACCAGCAGTCGAGCCTTCCTCTCGAATTTCCATGATGCAATCAAATAGTTCAGGGCGTGCACCAACCGTCGCACCTCGACTCACCAGTATAATCCTAGGAAACTCACTTACGAGTTCTTTAATGAGCAATAGGCTGCGGATTCCGACCTCGGGGTCTAGTCTATCAAATGGCTCCTCTAACAAGAGCGAGCCCAGACCCTGCACACCCGCAGCTATAAAAGATGCAGCAGCTAGCCGTATCGCTAACTTTGCCGCAGAAAGATCTTCCTCTGATACTGAACGCAAAGTCTCATAATCTCCTTCGAGATGTACCCCTCCCCTTCGAACAGTGATTGCCAGAATTCGGCCACCTGTGAGCCTGCAGACAAAACGAGAAGCTCTATCCAGAAGTACATCTCTCGCTCGAGTCTCACGAGCTGCGCGTACCCGTAAAAGAGCTGCCATGACCTGACCCTGCTGGTCGTCTCGTGCAATCTCTTTCTCTGTCGGAGTACCTCCTGCCCGCATGCTGGCAACCCTAACCCGTAAGAGTTCAACACGTTCTGATTGAGCCTCCAGAGCTACATGTAGCTTCAGCGCCTTTTCTTCGTGCTCCTGGAGATTCTGCGGTTTGAGTTCTAATTGTTCCCATCTACTCCGCCACCACATCCCATCTTGGATGACTGATTCCCACTCATCATTTAGCTCCCGCATGACCTCATCATAATGACCTTCCAATACACGACCGCAGAGTGGACAAGGTGCGTCA
>CAJWPN010000007.1:0-56816 GCA_913045345.1 uncultured Gemmatimonadales bacterium | reverse complement strand
TTATCTCGTTTCAATGCAAAATCATCCGATTCCTCAAGCACGACAGGAATTGGATTGCATCTGAAGTAAGGAATAAACGACTCGAAGAGTGGGTATCCAGGTGAGGGATAGATAACCTCTTCACCTGCTTCACTATACGCCATATGTGCGAAGCCTATAGGCGGGCGCCCTCCTGGGTAGATGACGACTCGTTCTGGGTCAACGTCGAGTCCGTGTTTCTCGCTCATGGACTTGGCAACAGACGAACGTAGTTCAGGAATTCCTTGCGGGTCACAGTACGTAGTCAGCCCCATGTCTAGAGCTTTCTTCACAGCCGTTGTGATGTGGTGGGGCAGGGGGAAATCTGGTTGACCAAGGTTGCATCTGATTACCTGGTCGCCACCTGATTCCACCTCGGATATTCGCCCTCCAAGGGCAAATGCTGCCTCAGTGCCAATACGGTTCACACGATCAGCGAAGAGTTCTTTGGGTGAGGAGGCAATAGCCATTAGCCCAATTCTCACTTCCCTAGGGGTATAAAGGTCACCTGCACTTACGAAGCACGGGAGGATCGCTGGGTCTCCTCCTCCCGGCAAGCATTAATTAGAAGACAAAATATCTGAAAGTGTGAGTTTTCTCTTAACAATCTGTTAGGATCTCGAAGTTTTAACCTAGGGATCTAAAAGAACCAGGATGCAGAGATGTATCCTATGGCTGGGATGAAACCGAATTCAGATCCCAATCCCAGCGTTCCTGGTGATGTCAGTTCCGTCCCGAGGCCTCTGAACGCTGCAGCAGTCACGGTTAGGGAGCCGGTTGCAGACCAATTTAGGCCCGGAGAGACCAACACACTTCTGTCACGTGCATTTACGAGCGCGAGTCCACTCACGCCCACGAGTGGATGAATTTGGTATGATAATTGGCTTGCAACAGTCCATTTACCTATAGTTTGCATATCACCTTGTATGAACGGTTTAGAGCTCATCGTCTCAAGTAATTTCGATGTGTTTTGGGCTCCGAATCCGTCATACTGCAATTCAACTGCGAAGTAGACATCCTTCCCCCCTGGGGTGAAGAATCGATCGAGTCCAATCGCACCCCGCACCGCCACTTCATCGTTTGGATGTTCTCGAATCGCGACCTCTGCTCTAATTGCATTGGTCTCTAGCGCACCCGTAGCGAATAGGGCACCGGCTGGCTGATCATGGAGAATGCCGGCCCAGGTTCCGAACGCCCAGCCACCCCTAGATGTTTGCACGCGGCCGAGTGCAGTGACTGTTGTGCCAAACGCGGTTTCTGTAGGGCGGACAACTGCCTCGATTTCGGAGAAGGGTCCGGTGAAAAGCTTGACTCGCAAAGCATCAATTCCTCCCCGATATTCGCGAAATGGGTCTGAGGGATTGAATGGTGCGAATGGGTCTGCCGGTGTCAAAATCAATGTGGTAGCCCATGAGACTGCTTGGCGGCCGATTGTGACTTCTAATGGACCACCAGAAAAGCCCAGACTTATTCGATCGAGACGATGGCGCCATTTAGTGTTGGACCCAGAGTGAAGGTCCCAATCCAGGCCTAGCCAATCACCTGTTCGTGCAGCCGATCCTCCAGGTGCGGTAATGGAGAATCCTGTTGAACGCCGTGCCTGCGATAATACGTGCTCGTAGGCGATATCAAGGGTGAGGCCGCCTGAAGTGAGCACTGGCATAAGTCGTGTACGCGCTAGCGCTGTGCCTTCGGATGCTCCTAAAGCAGAACTCCCCTGGTAGGCTCCAACACCAAGTACATATGCTGAGACTTCCAATTGTCCTTTAGCGACACTAGGAAGAATGGTCGCTATGAATAAAAAAGCGGCCGGTATCCTCACGAAGAAACGGACAAGTGATTTCGCCGTTCGTCCGATTCGATTTGTCCGTCAACCAGTGTGATCAGGCGTCTCGACCTTTCCATCACCCGAGGATCATGAGTTGAGAATAGGAAAGTCGTGCCATGGTCTTGGTTGAGTCGCTCCATAACGTCGAGTAGATCTGCGCTTGCCTTAGAATCGAGATTCGCAGTTGGCTCGTCGGCGAGGATGAGAGCAGGATTTGCTACTACCGCACGGGCTACAGCTACGCGTTGTTGCTGTCCTCCGGAGAGTTTTCCAGGCTTCCGATCCTCTAGTCCGCTTAGGCCGATCTTATTAAAGAGTTCCAGCACCCTCTTACGACGCTCATCCTTGGGAATACCACTCAAAAGGAGTGTGAATTCTGCATTCTCGAGTGCAGTAAGCACGGGTAAAAGGTTATATGACTGGAAGACAAAGCCGATACGCTCGAGTCGCAGCTGTGCTAAATCTTTATCACTCATTTCTGTGATTTCTTGGTCACCTATCGAGATCTGACCCTGGCTCGGTCGGGTAAGCCCTCCGATCATGTTGAGCATGGTCGTTTTACCAGATCCTGAGGGCCCCGCCATCGCAACGAAATCACCAGTCTCTATCTTGATGGAGATATCTCGTACTGCTTCGACAGGATCCGGCTCTTGCGGATAGATTTTCCAGAGGTTCGTTGTCCGGACTGCAGTCTTCATCATTGCTCGAATTTCATAGCTTCAGCGACATCCAACTTGGATGCACGCAGCGCGGGGTAAAGGGATGAGATTGTTCCGATCGATAGAATTACAAGGGTGCTGATAAGAATTTGTTCCACGCTAAAGCGGGGGATGATAATGGGTTCCATAATTTGACCACCGAACTCCAAGCCGTCTTCCATGAAGATGCTGAAGTCGAGCCCATCCCTGAACAATCCCCAGGTGAAAACTAGGCCGGCAGAAATACCGGCTACGCCACTTGTAAACGTGAGGAAAAGTCCTTCTAAGAAAACAACAAATCCGGTTTCTACACCGGTAAGTCCCATCGCCTGTAAAACACCAAACTCACGGCGACGCCCCAATACGGAGATCATGACTGCGTTTAGTATCGCGAGTGCGATGATAGCGAGAAGGATCGAATGAAAGATGTAGTTGCCGGTTGAGTCGAGGCGGATCGCTGCTGCTAACTCTGGGGACGACTCCTGCCATCCAAGAACCCGGATCTTCCGCTCATTCTCTAATTTCAGCTGTAGAGTTTCGACTCCGATATCCGTCAGCTTGGCTCCTTTGAGTAGGAATGCTAGGGTTGAAGCTGCCCCAGGGGTATGTAGCCATTCGCGTGCTGTATCAATCGGTATATGGATTAGCGATTGATCGACCTCGGGAATCCCCATCTGAAAGATGCCGGCTACGCGGACAAGTTGACCCTCTACATCTCCTGTAGCAGTCTGCGCGGTGAGCACAAAGCGGTTTCCGACCTGCACATCAAGCCGCTGAGCT
Source organism: uncultured Gemmatimonadales bacterium (assembly GCA_913045345.1). Taxonomy (GTDB): domain Bacteria; phylum Gemmatimonadota; class Gemmatimonadetes; order Longimicrobiales; family Gaopeijiaceae; genus UBA1142. Next base: position 53,492 of record CAJWPN010000007.1, on the reverse strand, counting down.
AATTCAGTTCCAATGTATGCATGCAGACGATCTCCTACTTCCAGGTAACGGCCGTCCTGTAGCTGGCCTTCAATGTTTGAAAAGGTTCGCTCTCGGTCGGGATCCACTCCCTCGATTCGGACCGGAACCGCTGCTGCGGTCGAGCTGGCAAGTCCGTCGACTGCGAGGCGAGGAACCCAAGTGACTAGTGATTCTTTTAAGACATCCTGTGTCATTTCTGATGCGAGGCTTACCATTTCCTCTTCGAGACGGTGCTCAAGTCTTCTACTTGTTAGGTATTCGGGGTTTTGAATCGCAATGTGTCCGCTTCCCATCCGGACACCCGAATCGATCATCTCATCATACGCTCCCTCGGCCAAGCTTCGGGAAAACACAAGGAGTGCCAGGCCGAGTACCATTGCTAATGAAGTCAATATGCTCCTGCGCACATTTCGTCCTACACTACGCATTGCCAACTTAAGGAGAACCATCAGCCTCATCGGTCAGCTAACGCATCTGCAGGCAAAACTCGAGTTGCCTTCCAGGCTGGGTACACTGCCGCCAGGATGGATGTGAGGAATAATCCAAGACCGGCTACAATCGGTGATTCTATAGAATACTCGACGCGCAGGACCGGCCTCCACTGAGCACCACCAACGCTGAAACCACTGGTAACCTGGGTTAGATCTATGGGTGAGTTGTGCAACCACACGAGAATCGGCCAAGTAATCAAAGATCCAGCGACCAGAGAAATCATCCCGAGAACGATCCCTTCATAAACAACTGTCTGTCCGATCCCGATTGGTGCAGTGCCTAGCGCGCGAACGACAGCGAATTCACGGCGGCGCTCGAACGTTCCGATCAGCATGGTGTTCGCGACACCGAAGGCTGCCATACCAAAGATGATAATGACAACGATGAAATGAAATGCGTTCATGAGACTAACCATTTCCGCAAGTTCAGGACGCAGATCCGTCCATGAACTGACCTGAACCGGTAACTCAGTGTCTGAAAGAAATTCCCGAAGAGTTTCTGCAATGCGAGGACTGTCCTGTGCATTGCCCACAGTTATCGCAACCTCATGGATGCGGGCTGGGTCCATTGCCATCAGAAACTGGAGGTCGGATAAGGCGAGCAAGCCATAATTTTGGTCAATCGCTGGTATCCCGGTATCAAATGTCCCCACTAGGGTAAAGAGATCGTTTCCCATTGAACCATCTGAGGAGGGTGCGACCACGACGATCTCATCTCCGAGGACTGAACCGAGTTGTTCGGCCATCTCGTCTCCGACCAGGATTTCATTCGCCCCAGTAACTAGAGGTCTACCACGTACGACCCTAGAGAGAAGCGTGGTGACGTGGGGTTCGCGGTCAGGATCGATGCCCATGAGGAGTGCCGCCTGGGTCTCTTCGCCAGAAGAAAGGAGGCCTCCACCGTAGGCGCGGGGTGCAGCGGCGGTCACGTCTTCTTGCGAACTGATCTGGTTCAGGAAGATCTCTAAGTCAGTCCCCTCATATCCACCGATCGTACGGTGCATGTTGCGTTCCGGCAGATAGTCTTCGGAGTGGACTTGCACCTCTCCGAGCATGAGGCGGGTACCGTTTTCAATGAGCTCCACCAACATGCCGTCGCTCAGTCCTACCATCAGCACTGCCCCTAGGTATCCGAATGCTAGCCCAGACGCTGTAATCAGTGTGCGAAGGCGGTTTCTCCAGAGGTTTCTCCACGCCACCCGCCACCATAGTCGGTCATGGGCCATCTGCTATCGTCGTGCCCTAAGATTCCGGAGGCTGAAGAAGCTTTCATCCACGCTGATGTCGAAATCCAGTTCGTGGTAGGTGAGGACAGTCTGTTCCTTCGGCTTATCTGCAGGAGTCACGAGCATTGATGCAGGAACAAGTCGGCCACCCATAGTTCTATACCCTGAGAAGGTAAGTGTCCGAACTAAGTCACCATCCTCATCGTAGTAGCGGATCCACGTTGGCATCAAATCAGCCTTGCGAACTTGCTCTTCGATACGTCCCCAGACGACAGGTGCCTCAGGACGTGGAGTGAGTTGAAATTCCCAGACTTCAACCCCCTCTCGTTCACCCTCGAACGATATTTCAAAATCGTAATCATCCACGATCCGGCTTTCCTTCACGAGGTCGTCATTGGTAAAGTGAGACCCCATCCAAGAGCCCATCATGAGTGAGGGCGGGACTTTGATCGTCCTGTCGACACGGGGCAGATAGTTCCACACCTCTTGGCCGGCCTTAAGAGTAGCGGTGCCTTCTTCACGGGCCGGTGACTGCACACGAACTAAGGAGTGCTCAACACCAAGTGACCAGACTTCCATGTCCAGAGAGCGGGACCAGTGCTCTGTCGTGATCTCCATTGTGATCTGCCCGCGACTTGATTCGCCTCGAAGAAGTCGATCAACACGGTCGATGATCTCACGGGCTGTTTGGGCCTGAAGAGGAGATGAGAGTAATAGCAGTAAGGCCGTGTTTAACAGCTGGATTACTAGGTTTCGCACTGTCTGATATCGGCGCATGAGGTGATCCCTGGATCCTTTAAGTATGGCTCAATCTAATAGCCATGCCGGTAAGGATGATGCCCCTTCAAAGAATGGAGTGTGGTAGGGGATGTTAATTTCGAGCAGCCTCGATTGTCTCTTCAATTGCAGTCCTCAGGGCATCACCGCGGAATCCTCTTCGTGTTAGATGGCCGTAAAGTCTTCTGCGGACCTTCTCGCGGCTTTGGGAATGAGCAGTATCTGCGAGTGTTTTTACCGTATCTTGGTTCTGTCGTCTCAGCCATCCTTCAGCTACTTGCCGTGCGAGTAATAAATCATCAGTCCCCTCATTTTCGAAGACATCATTGATGACTCGATTTACGGTATCTGCATCGAGACCTTTCGACCGTAACTCTGAAGAGAGGCGAGCTTTTCCTCGGGGGCGGTGGCGCAAGCGATCACGGATAAAAGCTGCGGCTGCCGCTTCGTCATTAAGGAAGCCCTTGGCTTCGAGTTGGTCTAAACACAAGTCAATGCGGGCGGGCCGAAAGTCTTTTTGTCTCAGCCGACGTTTGAGTTCACTGCGGGTTCGCATTCGGTAGGACAGCAGGTTGAGTGCAGCTTCGCGCACACGCACATCTGCATCATCATTAAGGAGAAGATGACGGCGGGCTTCTGGGAGAGGGTCTCCGACCCCGAGTCGATTGCGTTCGAGAGCTTCCAGAGTGACCTCAAATGGCTCATCACAGTCGGTGTGGATGAGCACCTTGAGTCCTCGAGGTCGAAGCGACTGAATGCGGGTGATTAGAGGGTTAGACTCGCTGGACATACCAGAGTCCTTTGAGGAGATCGTGATATAGGGTGATGCTTCCGCCACTGTCGAGTATCACTGTACGGTACTCGCGAGAGATTGGTTGCCGCCACCACCCTTCATCAATGCGCCAGCACTCACGAATAATTTCGACGTGGCGTGTGGGTTTACCGGGAAGGCTTACGAACTCGGGTTCTCCGAACTTGTCTGTGCGCACGGTCACAACGTGTGGTTGACCAAGAGATCGCAGATGTGGTGTGTCGTTCACGGATCAAAGTTGAGCAATGCGTGACGTCGTTCAGGTATTCTTGACCACGGATCGACTTCAACCACGCGGTAGAGTGGGGAAGATCCCAAACGAAGCTTGAGTTCCTTGATAGCATCTCGCAGTGAGTCTGGAACTTCTTCCTGAGTCAGACTTTGGCCTGCCAGGGTGCGCCCACCGTCTTTTTCTCGGTCGAAGAGTACAGTTTGTGTACTTGATACCCCAAACTGTGTGAATTCGACAAAGAGCGTCACAACGGCTTTAGGTGGTGGTGAGATCGCCATCTTCATACGAAGTGGAGATGCGATCCTCTCTCTCTGAGTAGTGGGCTTCTTGAGCACTGCTTCCACAAACCATGACCCCCCACCTTCAAAATGGGCACCTGCTCGGACGCTCACAACACTTCGCTCTCGGCGGGCCGGACGGGAGAGGGCGAGTTCGATTAATCGATCCAATGCTGTGTGGAGTGTCTCTGTGAGCTCTACTGGATTAGTGAATTCCAGAGATACGCGAATTGGTTTGTGATGATGCCATGGTCGTACAGGATTAATGCGCTTGCCAGTGGCCCACATGAGTGCTTTTCGTCCCTCTTCACCGAATTGGGAAATCAGCGAGGGTTCAGGAAGGCGTCTAAGATCGCCCAAGCTTTCAATTCCAAGTCGCTCCAGGCGCTGGATGATCAACGGATTGATGGGGAGTGTATTCACAGGGCAGTGGGCAAGAAAAGATCCAAGCTCCGCTTCCTTTACGATCACAGGCTCACCTGATCGTACAGATGCTGAAGCAACCCATGCACCGAACTTTCCGGGAGCCATACCTGCACGGGTCGCTGCTACAAGAGGAGGAGGGAAGATTCGAAAGAGTGAACGTAGTGCGAGACTTACCTGATTAGATGGAGAACCAAGAAGGCGATCGAGACCGTCCATTCCCAAGAAGACTCGCCCACGACCAGCGGGCTCGACGATAGGAGTCAATTCAGAGAGCAGGTCGAGCATGGATTCAACTGCAGTATTATAGTGTGCTGGGTCGGGTTCGAGCAGTGTTAGGGAGGGGCAGAGAGAAACTGCCTGGGATATGGATTGGCCGGGCCGGACCCCAGTTACGTGTCCACGCTCAGATACCTGCCAAATCTTGCTACGGATGCTCTCACCCGGAGAAAGAAGTGCGACCGATGTAGTATCAAGTTCAGGAGAGCGAAGGAGTTCAAGTCGGAGTTCGAAGGTAGGAAGCCAAAGGCAAAGTGCCTGGCGACTACCCGCTGAAATATGTGGGGATGTAGAGTACAAAGTTGGGTCTGAATCAGGGCCGTAGGCCCATCCGATATTGGATGAGATTGGAGCCCATTTCGGAAGTTGTTTGTTCGCAACTGAATCCCATTCGTGAATGAGAACTTCCTGAGATATGCCATGACTACTTGGACAGAGTTTTGACATAGCAATTTGAAACAAACGGAATAGAACAGAGACAAAGGTCCCCGGCTCCTGACGTTGCACCACATCACATCACCCACCCACGCCGGTACCGGGGACTTGATCGTTAACCGAATAAAAACCGAAATAGATATCGAAGTTAGGCTAGATATTTAGTGGATGCAAGTAGGTTTTTTCCTTGCAATGCGAGCGTGTGGGAGTGACCGTAGACAAATACCTAGATATGATCAGATCTGGTTTCGTTCTATCAACTGATAATTCATGAAGGCACCATCTCTTACGCTTGGGATTGAGGAGGAGTACCAAGTTGTCGCCCCAGAAACCGGCGAATTGCGCTCCTATATCACACAAATCCTAAAAGATGGCCGTATCACGGTCGAAGATGTTAAGCCAGAATTGCATCAATCTGTGCTCGAAGTGGGAAGCAGCATTTGTCATACACCAACCGAGATCCGTGAAGAGATTGTAAGGCTTAGGACTGCGGTCATCGACCTTGCTGCTAAAGAAGACCTCAAAATCCTTGCTGCAGGCACACATCCGTTTTCGTCTTGGATGGAGCAAGAAATCACGCCACTTGAGCGCTATATGGATGTAGCTGAGAATTTGCAGGAACTGGCTAAGCGAAACCTCATTTTTGGCATGCATGTCCATGTCGGAATCGAAGACCAGGAATTCCTGATTGATGCCATGAAAGTCGCGCGCTATTTCTTGCCGCATGTCCTAGCTCTGTCAACAAGCTCACCTTTTTGGATGGGCCGTAAGACAGGTCTCAAATCTTATCGCAGTGTCGCATTCAAGAATTTCCCACGCACAGGGATTCCTCCAGCATTCGATACCTACGCGAGCTATGACCAAATCATGCATACGCTGGTCAACGCGAATTGTATCCCAGATGCGTCAAAGATTTGGTGGGATATCCGACCTCATCATCTCTATCCGACACTTGAGTTCCGTGTTTGTGATATCTGTACCAAAGTTGACGAAGCTGTGTGTCTCGCTGCGATCTTCCAAGCGATTGTTGCAAAGTTGTGGAAATTGCGTCGGGATAACATGACATTCCGTGTCTATCCGATGTCACTGATCGAGGAAAACAAGTGGCTTGCAGTTCGCTATGGTGTGCAGGGCAACCTGCTCGATCTAGGACAGGAGCGCGGTCGTCCGGCACAGGACGTTATTGGTGAGTTGATTTATTGGTTTCTTGATGACGTGATAGATGACCTCGGTAGTCGAGAGCAGGTCGAGTATGCTCTTACTATCCTCAAAGAGGGGTCGAGCGCAGATCGACAACTCGCCGTATTTGAGAAAACTGGGGACCTGAAGGCTGTTGTAGACCACCTGATAGCTGAGACTGCGGAGGGTTTGGGAAAAGCCGAATAGCCCTTCACCCGAACGTCTTGCTCGTCTCGTGATAGTTCCGGTAACTTCTGCGCGCTTGGCGCGCTTCTACCTACCCGTAGTACGCCGGTTTCCTAGCTTAGAAAAACCCTTTAAAAGGTGATTGTTCCTTGTCTGACTACCTTCACGCGATAGTTCCCGACGGAGATAAGATCACTGTTGAGGATGGACAAATTCAGGTTCCTCAGCGACCGATCGTACCCTTCATTGAAGGTGATGGAATTGGTCCTGACATTTGGGCTGCTACTCGGTCCGTTGTTGAAGCAGCTGTCAGGAAAGCTTATGAGGGTGAGCGCCAGATTGCTTGGATGGAGGTATACGCGGGGGAAAAAGCAAATGCCAAGGCGAGTGAGTGGCTACCCCAGGAGACATTTGATGCGCTTACCGAATTCAAAGTCAGTATTAAGGGACCACTTACGACACCGGTAGGGGGAGGAATTCGATCCCTCAACGTCACGATCCGTCAAGTATTAGATCTTTATTCTTGCATCAGGCCTGTGCGTTGGGTTAAGGGTGTGCCTTCACCTATGAAGGAGCCCGAAAAACTCGATGTAGTCATTTTCCGAGAGAACACAGAGGATGTCTATGCAGGGTTCGAATGGGCCTCCGGCACCAGCGAGGCGGACAAGATCCGAAGTTTTCTTGCCGATGAGATGGGTGCGGACATCCGCCAGCTAAGCGGGATTGGGATTAAGCCGATAAGCCCTTTTGGTACTAAGCGACACGTTGCAGCGTCTATTCGTTACGCGATTGAACGAAATCGTTCTTCGGTAACGCTCGTCCATAAGGGGAATATCATGAAGTTCACGGAAGGGGCTTTCCGTGATTGGGGTTATGAAGTTGCTGAGGAGCAGTACCCTGACCAAACCGTTGCCGAGGCTGAGACTTGGAGTGGCGCAAGCGCGGAAGGCAAGATCTTGATTAAAGACCGGATTGCTGATGCCATGTTTCAACAAGTATTACTGCGTCCAGACGAGTACGATGTAGTGACAACCCCGAATTTAAATGGCGACTATATTTCTGATGCCTGTGCAGCACAGGTAGGGGGGTTAGGAATGGCGCCCGGTGCGAACGTGGGTGATGAGATCGCGGTGTTCGAAGCAACACATGGAACTGCTCCCAAGTATGCAGGTCAAGATAAGGTGAATCCAGGTTCGTTGATTCTCTCCGCAGTGATGATGCTTGAGCACATGGAATGGAACGAAGCGGCCGGTCTCGTGAACAAAGGCCTTGAAGGCGCGGTAGAAGCGAAGACCGTGACATATGATCTCGAACGGCAGATGGAAGGTGCGACTAAGGTGTCGACCTCGCAGTTTGGAGAGGCGATTATCCAGCACATGTAGGAGACTGGCGCGTGACGCCGCCACGTAGTTCACAGGTCTGGAGACACGACGGCATGGTGGTTCGTTACATCGATGTAGAAACATTGAAGCATGAAACGCCGATGCTAGCGGTTGGAGTCTTCGAGGGTACAGAGACTCTGTCCGGTTGGCTAGAAATCATTGATAGGGCGCTTGGCGGTGTAATCCTGAGAGTACTCTCTTCCGGAGACTTCAGAGGAAAATCAGAGGAAGAATTGGTTCTTTATGGACCAGAGAATACCGGGCTCAAACGGCTGCTTCTAATTGGCTTGGGTCAGCCAGATAAATTCGATTCGGAATCTATGAGAAGGGCTGCGGGTCGTGCTGTTCGGGTCGCAGAGCGGATGAGACTGGGATCGCTATCGATCTCACTTGATGCATTTTCGGATTTCGATACTGCGTCCACAGCTCAGGCGGCGGCCGAAGGCGCTGTACTTGCGGCATGGAAGTTCCGTGAACTAAAGACTGATAAATCTACTGGAACCAGTGACGTAACCACCCTAGATATCTTAGGGTCGGACGATGCTGCTGAGGTTTCAAGAGCTGTCGAGACGGGCGCTAAGATTGCGGATGCTGCTAATTTCGCCCGCGCCCTCCAGTCCCGCCCCGGAAACGTAGCGACGCCGTTCCACCTCGCAGAGGAAGCCGAAAGGATGGCCGCTCAGGTCGGCCTTGATATTACGGTGTTCGATGAAAGACGAATGCTAGATGAGGGTATGCATGCGATCCTCGCTGTTTCTCGTGGATCTCAAGAAGAAGCGCGCCTCATCGTGATGAAGCACAATGGGGGTGAGGATCGTGAGCCTCCGTTGGTACTTGTCGGAAAGGGACTCACGTTTGACGCTGGTGGAATCTCTCTTAAGCCCCCTAAGGGTATGGAAGACATGAAATTTGACATGTCAGGGGGCGCGGCCGTTATCGGTGCCATGAAGGCGATCGCTGAATTGGGGATTCCGGCAAATGTTGTAGGCATTGTTCCTGCTTCAGAGAACTTGCCTTCTGGCAATGCTCTGAAACCTGGTGACGTCATTGATACGTTAGCTGGAAAGACAGTAGAGGTGATTAATACCGATGCGGAAGGCCGTTTAATCTTGGCAGATGCACTTTGTTATGGTGCCCAACTACATCCTGCCGCAATGGTGGACTGTGCAACACTTACCGGTGCAGTTGTGATTGCCTTAGGGCATCAGGCTGCCGCAGTTCTCGGCAACCAACAGGGTCTTATCGATGAGTTGATTAGTGCAGGGAAGTCGTCAGGTGAGCGTTGTTGGCCACTCCCGTTGTGGGATGATTACCGCGAACAACTTGATAGCGAGACTGCAGACCTAAGTAATGTTGGAGGTCGACCTGCAGGATCAATAACTGCTGCTAAGTTCCTTTCTGAGTTCGTTGGTGATACACCCTGGGCACATCTTGATATCGCAGGTACAGCGTACGGGGATGGGAAACTTCCGTATCAGCGTAAAGGGGCGTATGGATTTCCAACTCGGATGTTAATTCACTGGGTCTGGAGTCGTGCCGGGTGACACAATCCGTCCGTAAAGATTCGGCGCCCCGGTCCCGATCACGGGTCGGGGCGCTTGCACATTTGGGAGTCCTCGCTCTGGCGTACATCACCAGTTTCGGAGCCAGAGAAGCTCAGGCTCAGGATCCTCCGGATACGCTGCAAGTCATAGAAGACAGTCTATTAGTCGACAGTTTGGAAGCTGTCCTGGCTTCTGATAGTGCGTCTGCAGATACGATTTATTACAACCTTCCGCGTTTCGAGGGCAGAGCTCCTGATGGATGGGAGACGGGTGTCTGGTCATGGGATCGCTCGGCGATCATGGCTAGCTCAGCGAACACACTTGCGGAACTTGTCGCTGAAGTACCAGGGGTAATTGTCCTATTGGGTGGTGATTACGGGACGCCAGCAGCGATAAGTGCTTTCGGATCTGGTGGTGGAGGGGTGCGCATCTTACGTGATGGTTTTGAACTTTTCCCGGTTGATGGAGGCGTAGCTGATTTAGCTAGAATTGGGCTCGGAGGTATCGAGCGTGTGCGACTAGAACGTTCCCTCGGAGAACTGTTGATCGAGATGTGGTCTCACGAATTTGATGATGGTCGTCCGTATTCACTCATTGAAGCCGGAACTGGAGAGTTGGAAACCAATTTGTTCAGGGGTTCATATGCGGATCCGACTGCATTGGGGGGCAGTATCGGTCTGGCTCTAGAGAGAGTCGACACGCAAGGCCCTGGGAGAACAGAGAGCGGTAATCGAGTAGGCAGTTGGATTCGTTATCAAATGCATCGAGGTGATGACGTAGGTCTCGCAGTTGATTTCAGACGGATGGGTACTAAGACAGCAGTTACTGACTTTGCATCCTCAGTGACGCGAACTGATTGGGCTGCTCGCTTCCGTGTTCGTCTGGCAGATAACCTCACCGCGGAAGCATATACTGGAAATTCAAGTCACGGTGTTGAGGATACTCGCGATCGTTACGTGCTGGAGGGTGGTAGTAGAGCTCAACATGGTCTGCGATTTGGCTACGGACGGCCTGGACTTTGGAGTAGGGCAGAATACCGACTTTTTGGTGGAGATTTACCCAACGATCGTTTTGATTTCCAAGCGGGGCTAGACCTCGAGAAGCTAGGGGGATTGACTATGGGTATGGCTCGATCCTCATGGCCTGAGACCACGGCTGTGAATCAGCAGGTACGTGTTTGGACGCGACCATTTCTCGGCTTTTCCTTCTTTGGATCCTGGGAATCGGGTGCACATGGTTCTCGCACTCTGCCGATTATGGATGGTATCTCAGAATCTAACTCGGCTGTAGCTAAAGAAGCCCTAGTAGCCCCGACAGACCGATCTTATCCCTTCGGCATCACGGATAGGAAGGCAACTCGTTTTGGTGCCAGATTCGGTTGGAGAGACGCAACCATTTCTGCAGCAAGGCTTCGAGTTGAGTCTGACTCCTTGATCCCACTAGGGATTGAGCCAGACCGCGGATCGCCCTTGCTAAGCGGTGCGATCAATGAGGGATGGGAGGTCTGGGGTAGCTTACCAGCTGTTTTAGCGGGGTTACGGTTGGAGGGGTCGGTACAGCAGTGGCAGCAGGGGGCTCCCTATCTGCCGAAAAGAAATTACAAAGCTGCTTTTGTATTCCAACGCAGCTTCTTGGAATCGGGTAATTTAGAGCTTTGGGGGACGCTCGGCTTGCGTGGACATGATCCAATGACGGTCCACCTATTAAAGAGCGGTAGCCAAGTGGACGATCATTCTCTCGAGACTGTTCCTGTCTATGAAAACTGGTATGGACGGATTCAGGTTAGGGTGGTGACCGTAAGAATATTCGTGGCCTGGGAAAACATCACGGTTAACCGCAACCTGCAAATATTCCCTGGCCGAGTACTGCCTGCGCTGAGAAGCGTCTATGGCATTCGCTGGTCGCTCTGGAACTGAAGGTGATTCATTCCATAATGACTAGCAGCCGGCTTCCAAATCCTAACCTACGTGGGTTCTGGATGTCGCATTATCTTTCTCCGCTCTCTGGAGGTTGACCATGATCCGGAGCATGACGGGGTATGGAGAATCAGAACGCGACTCACCCGTGGGTCGCCTGCGGTTAGAAGTGAAAACCGTGAACCACCGGTTTTTTAACGCTAGTATCAAGACTCCTGCCCGGCTTGAAAAATTTGAGCGAGACATCGTAGCAGTTATAAAACAGAGCGTCCTGCGCGGTCATGTCAGGGCTGTGTTGACTGTGGAACCGATCTCGAGCGGAAACAAATCGGATGCTCGTGTCGATATAGGGCGTGCGAAAGAAGTGCGTGAAGCACTGGAAGTGCTCAGAACCGAACTTGAACTTCCAGGCGATGTGGATTTGGCGATGATGACGCGCTTTGGCGAATTGTTTCGGTCACCAGAGACTGACCACATGGAGGTCATCGAAGCTGATTGGATTCGGGAGTTGTCAGCCCAGGCAGCTGTAGAAGTTTGTCGGATGAGAGAGGCTGAGGGTGAACGTCTGCGTTCCGATATCGAAAATTCACTTGCTTCAATAAATGAAGCTTTAACTCATGCAGAAGAGAGAGTTCCTATCCGGCTTGTAATGGAGCGTGATCGACTTAGAAAGGCAATTAAGGAATTAACTGATGATGCACGCATTGACGAAGATCGACTCGCTCGGGAAATCGCTTATCTGACAGAAAAATGGGACATTAACGAAGAAATTGTGCGGTTTCGATCTCATGTTGAACTTTTCCTTGAAGCTCTTGCGGATGACGGATCTAATCCGGTAGGAAAAAGACTCAGCTTCTTGGTTCAGGAGATGCATCGGGAAGCGAACACTATTGGATCCAAAGCTAATGACCTGAAAATCTCGCATATGGCAGTCGCTCTCAAAGAGGACGTCGAGCGTATTCGAGAACAAGTAGAAAACGTTGAATGAAACGGGCAGCTCCAATTGTTCTTTCAGCTCCTAGTGGTACTGGAAAGACGACTCTTGCCCATCGTTTGATCGAAGAATCAGACGACTGTGTATTTTCTGTTTCTATTACTACTAGGACTCCACGGAACGGTGAGCAGCACGGACTCGACTATCTTTTTCTGGACGAACACAGTTTTGATAAGATGATTGAATCGGGTGAGCTAGCCGAATGGGCTTGCGTTCATGGTGATAGGTATGGTACCCCGAAAAAAGCCTTGAATGATTCGGCTGATTTAGGCCAGCATGTTGTACTTGATATCGATGTACAGGGTGCACTCCAAATCAGGGATGCGATTCCAGATGCGAAGCTTATCTTCGTCTTGCCACCTTCCGTCGACGTACTGCTGGAGCGTTTGAAGATTCGTGGTACAGAGGAATCAGATATTTTGGGACTCCGTCTTCGTTCTGCCCTTGAGGAACTGGAAGTAGCTCGAGATTTCGACTATATCATCATCAACGAACATCTTAGTGACTGTGTGCAAGAGATTCAGGACATCATTGCAGGGAAAGAGACTGTTGGTTTGAATTCAGAAGCGATAGAGAGTATAGAAGTCTGCCGAGCAGGCATCGCTGACGTCCTCGAAAGAGATTACTAGAGGGTTATTAAAAGGAGTGGATTAATGAGGGTTTTTACACCAGATGAGGTTGCTACAGGTACTGAGAGCAAGTATCTGGGAGTCCTCGTGGCGGCCAAATATTCTCGCGAACTCAACACTCTCCCGAGCGAGGCAATGCCATTGAGCGAGGAGAAAAAGCTTACAACTAGAGCACTTGAGGCTCTGACGTCTGGGCAAATCGAGTTCCGTCTTGTGAAACGCAGGAAGCGAGAGGGAAGCGAATAGGGTTGACCGCTTGTAAGATTTCCCAAACCCATATTTTTCTGCGTAGGACTGATGGAAATGAAGGAAGCCGCGATAACCAGCCAGCGTCCATGGAAGGACAGTCACATTGTTCTGGGTGTAACTGGGAGTATCGCGGCATACAAATCGATTCAGGTTGCTCGTGACCTGACACAGTTGGGCGCTAAGGTAGATGTTGTTCTGACGAAGTCAGCTCAATACTTCGCACCACCACTTAGTTTTGAAGGGGTAACAGGTCGCCCAGCTCTTACGGATCTGTTTTCGGCTGAGGGCGCAGCACTACATGTTCGACTTGGCCAAGAAGCAGATGCCCTTTGTGTTGCTCCGGCTACGGCTGATTTCCTATCCAGGGCAGCACAGGGTAGGGCCGATGATCTAATCTGTACCACACTACTGGCCACCCAAGCCCCCGTGGTAATCTGCCCGGCTATGAATTCACAGATGTTCGCTCATCCTCAAGTCCAGACAAATCTCGATCATCTGGGATCAGAGCTCGGGTACACGATTGCTGGCCCAACGGAGGGCCCGCTAGCTGCGGGTGAGTCGGATGGGCCCGGTCGAATGATTGAGCCTTGGCAGGTTGTGGAGCACTTGGGTAAGGCACTTGCTGGTGCTAGCCCACTTACTGGAAAGCAGGTGCTTGTCACAGCGGGGCCTACGAGGGAACCTGTCGACCCAGTGCGCTATATCGGGAATCGCTCTTCCGGACGTATGGGATATGCTATTGCACAGGCAGCGTGGAGGCGTGGTGCCGAAGTTTGTTTGGTTTCAGGACCTTCGTGGATGGAGCCTCCGGTCGGTGTACACTTGATTTCAGTTGAGACTGCGATTGAGATGCATGATGCAGTTAATCATGCTCTTCCTGAGATGGATGTTTCTGTTTTTGCAGCCGCCGTTGCCGATTTCCGACCAGATAACCCAGACGACGAGAAACTCAAGCGGGCCGATAGAGAAGGAGATTTTGCGGTTTCTTTCACGGGAAATCCTGATGTGGCAGGAGATACCGTCTCTAGACGCAAACCTGGCAGTCTAGCGGTAGGCTTTGCACTTGAGACTAGCGACTTGATAGAGAACGCTGAGCAGAAGCTGATAGCCAAATCGTTTGATCTTTTAGTCGCAAATGATGCAACTGAGGAAGAGTCTGGCTTTGACGTGCCGACAAATCGCGTGACCATTCTCTCGCCAGAAAGGGATCCGGAAGAACTTCCATCGATGCTTAAACCGAAAGTTGCAGAGGTGATCATTGATCGTATCTGTGAGCGGTTGTAACGGAAGATTTATGACAACCAGACGATCTAAAACTGAGGATGCTGCACGGCTGCTTCAGCAGCGGAGAGAAATAAATGACCAAGATTTTTTCCTCACTCATTTGACGCGTGAAGAAGCTCTCCAAATAGCGTCCAACTTCCGCGGAGAGTTGCCATCTTCAGATCCCATGAGTTCTGCTAAGCACCAAGACACGATCGTGCAATCGGAGCCGCCGAGCCTGCCTGCTGTCGAGTTGCCCAAATCCTACACGGATCTCCGGAACCATGCGTTAGCTTGTACTCAGTGCGGACTTGCTAAGGGCAGAAAGAATGTAGTGTTCTCAGACGGCGTTGAAGATGCGTCTGTGATGGTTGTTGGTGAGGCGCCAGGCGCGAATGAAGATCAGACTGGTCTCCCATTCGTTGGGGCGGCGGGAAAATTTCTCGATTTGTTGCTTGCAACGGTTGACCTGTCACGAGAGAAGAACACGTACATTTGCAACGTGCTTAAATGCCGTCCCCCAGGTAATCGAGATCCGAAGCCTGACGAGATCAAATCGTGCTCACCTTTCCTGACGAGGCAAATACAGCTAATTCAACCTGAAGCTCTGCTTGCCGTTGGATCCTTTGCGGGTCGACTTTTGACTGGTCAAGAGAAGACTGCACTTGGTCGTATTCGGGGAGAAGTGCATAGCTATCAGGGTGTTCCTTTGGTTGTGACTTATCATCCTGCGGCCTTGCTTCGGAACCCGAAGTGGACGTTTGCGTTCTGGGAAGACTTGCAACTTCTTCGCCAAGTACTGAACGGTGGCTGAGCTACTCGTATGAATGCTCGTATTTCAGGTAAGACATGATGGAAGCTTCTCTCAATTTTCCTGAGTCCTCTCTAGATCGTAGCCCTCCATTCTCTATGGAGGCAGAGACAGCAGTGCTGGGAGGCATGCTGATTGATAAAGAGGCGGTGACAAAAGCTGTAGAGCACCTCGACCCATCAATGTTCTATCGTGAAGCTAATCGACGACTTTATCGCGTAATGCTAAGGATATTTGAACGCGGTGGTGTCCTAGATGTGATTACGGTGGCAGAAGAGCTGAAAAAGACAGGAGAGATCGACGAGGCGGGGGGCTTTGACTATCTGTCCTCGCTTGTAAGTGCAGTCCCGACTGCAGCAAATCTTGAGTACCACGCACAGATCGTTCGAGAGAAGGCTCTACTCCGTCGTCTAATCGAACAATCTTCTCAGATTATTCGAGACGTCTATGATCAGGGTGAACAAGACGTCGATGAAATCCTGGACAAAGCTGAAGCCCGGATATTTCAGGTTGCGGAGACCCACAAGCGTGAAGGATTTGTATGGATCAAAGAGATCCTCTGGCCCGCGTTCGAACACATCGAAGCGCTACAAGAATCTGAGTCTGGAATCACTGGCCTGACGACGGGTTTTCATGACCTCGATAGGATGACCGCAGGGCTTCAAAAAGGTGACCTATGTATTGTCGCTGCCCGTCCTTCGATGGGGAAGACATCATGGGTGCTCAATGTCGCAGCAAATGCAGCGATTTCACACAATATTCCGGTGGCTGTCTTCTCTCTTGAGATGTCCGCTCAGCAGCTTGTGCAGCGGATGCTTTGTTCAGAAGGTCGTGTCGACGCACAGAAGCTTCGGCTAGGGCGTCTATCTCAATCGGAACATGAGCGTCTTGCAAAGGCAGCTGGGTACCTTAATACCGCTCCTCTGTGGATTGATGATCAACCGGGGGCCAATGTGTTGGAGATCCGAGCCAAAGCTCGTCGCCTGCAATCGGAAATTCGTGCGGATGGCAAGGACCTAGGGTTACTCGTCATTGATTACATGCAGTTAATGAGCGGCACGCAACGCTCCGAAAGTCGTGTTCAGGAAGTAAGCCAAATCTCAAGAGGCTTAAAGGCACTTGCTCGTGAACTGGATATTCCAGTTGTGGCTCTGTCCCAGCTTTCTCGCGGACCCGAAGCACGAACTGACAAGCGACCGATGCTTTCGGATCTTAGAGATTCAGGATCTATAGAGCAGGACGCTGATACAGTGATGTTTTTGTACCGCCCTGAATACTATGCTCCCCCGGAAAAGCGAGACGAGCTACAAGGGAAGTCAGAGTTGATCATCGGGAAACAGAGAAATGGTCCAACCGGCGTAGTAGAGCTCTACTTCCAAAAGGCTTATACAAGGTTCGATTCGGTATCCAGGACCTCACCTGGAGTGCGGCCAGATCCTGAGGCTGAGACGTCGGCCTCTAGTCAGTGAGTGCACCCCAGGATCCTGGGGAGATATCGCCCCAGGTGGGTGTCGTAGTGCCTGCCGCGGGATCCGGAACCCGAATGGGGGATGTCCGTAAGCCATTCTTAGAACTTGATGGTGAACCTCTCTTGGCGCATGCGTTGCGTCCATTTCTTAGAGACGATCGTGTTGTCGCAGTTGTGGTATCTCTAGCACCTGAGGATGTTGATGAAATAACTGACTGGATCAGAAAGCTGGATGACCGTATCAAGGTAGTTGAGGGTGGCATCAACCGGACTGAGTCGGTCAGGAATGCGGTGAGCGTGCTCCCGACGAGCCTAGACGTGGTTGCTATCCACGATGCTGCCCGCCCGTTGGTGACTAGTGCTATAGTCGGAAAATGTATTGATCTGGCAAACACCGGTGTGTGTGCAGTGGCTGGATGCCCTGTTATAGACACGATTAAGCGTGTTGACCAAGAATTTCATGTGTTGGAAACAGTAGACCGAAACACTCTTTGGCATGCACATACGCCCCAGGTATTTCCTGCTGATCTCCTTCGGCAAGCCTACGAAAGTGGAAAAGTTGGAACAGACGATGCGGTGCTGCTAGAGTCTTTCGGCGCTCGCCTAAAGATGGTCGATGATGGGGGTACAAACATCAAGGTGACTCGGCCTGCGGACCTCATGATTGCCCAAGCAATCCAGCGTCTACAGTGTGGTGATGTCTGACACATCCTTAAACGTCGATTTGCGTAGTGATTCCGAGGTGGATCTTGATCTGGCGGTCGCGCATGTCCAGGGAGAAGGTGTAATCGCATACCCCACTGAGACGGTGTATGGCTTTGGGTCCCTGCCGACTACAAAGGGGGTTGCTCGTGTACAGACGCTAAAGCATAGACCACGGGAGAAGCCACTGATCATACTAACCCCCTCAGTTCAAGAGGTTGCTGGGTTGGTTTGGAATGATGAGGCACGTCTGCTCGGGTCGGCTTTTTGGCCGGGAGCATTAACCTTGGTACTCCAAGATTCCCGAAGTATCTTTCCGCCCGGAATCCGCAGCGAGAGTGACAAGGTTGCGGTGCGCATAAGCTCTAATCCGCTTGTACAGCGCATATTGAAGAAATTGGGTGCGCCAATCACTTCTACAAGTGTGAATTATCCCGGTGAACCACCTGCGAGGTCAGCTTCCGAGGTCGTTGAAGTGATTCGTCGTCTAAATGGAAATGACATCATGCTGATTGATACGGGTACGCTACCAATTTCTGAGCCTTCTACGATTGTAGATTGTACAGTGAAACCACTGGAAGTTCTTCGGGAAGGAAAGGTTAACATTTCGGACTTGGCTAAAGTCATACCAGAGCTACATGGAAAAGCGATCTAAGGTCGAGCAACCTTTCCGACTCCTGTTCGTATGCACTGGTAACACGTGCCGGAGTCCGATGGCTGAGGTTATCGCTCGAAATGAAATAGAACAGCGGGGCTGGAACAGTGTCGAAGTACGCTCAGCAGGTATCGCTGCATTCGATGGTGCTGGTGCTTCAAGTGGAGCATCAAGGGCTTCGGAAGCGCATGGGCTCGACCTCACTGGACATCGTGCCACGTTTTTAACTAAAGAGGTTGTGACTTGGGCAGACTTGATCTTAGTGATGTCTACCTCCCACTTCATGAGCGTCACGGAACTTGGGGCGGGTGAGATCTCCTCTTTAATCACTTCATTCGCGGATGAACGGGAAGGTCAAGCGATATCGGAGTCAGTGCCTGATCCGGTGGGAGGAACAGAACAGGAATACTTGGAGACATTCGATTTGATTAAAGACCTGGTTAACAAGGTTCTGCAGAGAATCGGCCGTTCAGGCTATAAATGAATTTCATGGCGAAGACCCGGCTACTAACCCTCCTCGGTGACCCTGTCATGCACTCTAGGTCACCGGAGATCCAGAAGAATAAGGCATTTGAAGCTGCGGGAGTTGATGGGGTCTATGTGGCTCTAGAATGCAAAGAAGAGGACCTCGAGGGCTTCATGGCTAGCATCGCTCGGTCTGGAGGTGGGGGCAACATCACGCTACCTCATAAGGAGAAAGCTGCAGCGATTGTTGAGATCGCGAGCGAAGCAGTCGTACAAACTGGAGCTTGCAACACTTTTTGGGGAGATCAAGCGGGCCGAATCCATGGGGATAATACTGATGTAAACGGTTTCAGGAGTGCTTTGAGGTTGTTCATCGGCGAGGTGCTCTCAGGAATCAGAGTTCTCCTCTTAGGTGGAGGGGGTGCTGCGAGAGCCTCCTTATTGGGTCTAATTGAAGAAGGAGCTGATGAGATCGTGATTTTCAATCGTACCCCTGAAAGGGCTAGATCGATGTCACGTCATATTGGAGGAGAGAGAACACGGGTTATCCAGACCCTGGAGGAAATTGAAGGAGAAGATTTTGACCTGGTTGTTAATGCTACCTGTCTCGGGCTTGAGGAGAATGATGCCTCACCGGTGGATTTAGAGTGTTTGGGTAGTGTTGGGGCAGTGATGGATCTTGTGTATGGAAAGCATGTCACACCCTTTGTCCGAGTGGCGAAGGCGATGGATATTCGAGCCACTGACGGGGCTGAGATGCTAGTTCAGCAAGGGGCTGCATCGTTCGAAAGATGGTGGGGGATACCCGCCCCAGTTGAAGCTATGCGGGAGGCAATGGGGAAGAGTGTGGTCGATTGAAGTCTGTGGTTTCAGTCTAGTAGATATCGTGACCTGTATGAATGTGTTCTTTGCTCCCCCGTTCGATTAACACAGACGTTATCTTCCAGTCTGGTCAACTTTCATTTTCAAAATCAGGAGTATACAAGCCATGCCAATCCGCGTTGCCATTAACGGATTCGGACGGATCGGTCGTAATATTCTACGTAGCGCCAAGCAGGCTGGCCGCAGCGACATAGACTTCGTCGCGGTGAACGATCTTACAGATGCTAAGACGCTCGCCCATCTTCTAAAGTATGATTCGGTTCACGGGACTTATACGGGGGACGTCAGAGTTTCGGATGATGGGTTGGTTTTGGATGGAGACGATATCCGGGTTCTAAGTGAAAGGGACCCCAGTGCCCTGCCATGGGCAGAACTGGAAGTTGATATCGTTATTGAGTCGACAGGGATGTTTCGTGATCGGAAGGGGGCGGCGAATCATCTAGCAGCTGGTGCTCAGAAGGTGATCATCTCGGCCCCTGGTAAGAACGAAGATCTTACGGTAGTGCTCGGGGTCAATCAGGACAGGTATGATCCCGATGAGCACCATGTGATCTCTAATGCGAGTTGCACGACAAACTGCCTGGCACCAGTGGTCAAGATTTTGTTGGAGACCGTCGGATTTCGACACGGATTGATGACTACGATTCACGCGTATACGAATGATCAAAGCATCCTTGATCTTCCACACAAGGACCTTAGAAGAGCTCGTGCGGCTGCACTTTCTATGATCCCAACGACCACGGGAGCAGCAAAAGCGACAGGGCTAGTCCTTCCTGAGGTCTTAGGGCATATCGATGGAATGTCGATACGGGTTCCGACAGCAGATGTCTCCCTCGTTGATCTGGTTGCTGAAGTCGATCAGAACACTACTAAAGAGGAAATCAATGCAGCTTTCCGAGAAGCTGCTTCTGGGTCGCTCAAGGGGATCTTAGGTGTATCAGATGAGCCACTTGTATCCATCGACTACACCGGAAACCCACACAGTTCAGTAGTCGACTCACTTTCAACTGCGGTTATGGATGGTCGCATGGTTAAGGTTCTGGCCTGGTATGACAATGAGTGGGGCTACTCAAATCGTGTCATTGACCTTGTGAGTTTTGTGGGGGAGCGACTTCCTGCCTCAATGAGGGACTAAGGGAGTCCATGTGCGACAAGAAGAGGCTTGAAGATTTTGATCACCGTGAGCTTTCAGGTCGGACGATCCTCCTACGGGCTGACCTGAATGTCCCTATGCAAGATGGCGAGATTGCGGATGACCATCGTCTTGTTGCATCACTCCCGACACTAAGTTTCCTCCGCGAAGCTGGTGCCCGTGTCATCCTACTTTCTCACTTAGGGCGTCCGGATGCGAGTCCAAGTTCTATGTACTCGCTAGAACCAGTTGCAGAACGTCTCGGCGAGCTTCTCTCATCGAACGTCGAGTTTGTAGCGGATCCGATAGGAAGAGGACAACCGCTGTCCAGTGATCTTGTGATGCTTGAAAACACACGGTTTCTGTCTGGCGAGCTAGATAACGCCCCAGATCTAGCTGAATCTTGGGCGGAACTTGGGAATCTATTCGTGAATGACGCTTTTGGAGCTGCACACCGGGCGCACGCTTCGACAGCAGGGTTAGCGAGTGCCATGAGAGCAAAGGGTGGAGAGGCAGTGGCAGGGTTGCTAATGGCCCGAGAGCTTCATTTTCTTGGAAGAGCCATGACTAAGCCCAGCCATCCGTTTGTGGGAATCCTTGGTGGCGCAAAGATATCTGGAAAGATCGACGTAATTGCTTCCTTACTTGAGCGTGTGGACCGATTACTTATCGGTGGTGCGATGGCGAACACTTTTTTCCAGGCCATGGGGCTGACTACAGGAGCATCACTTGTAGAAGAAGACCGTATTCCAGTTGCGCGAGAACTTCTCCAGAAGAGCGGAGACAAGTTGCTTTTTCCTGTAGACTGTATAGTAGCCAAGGAACTGCGGGAGGGTGCACCCCATCGAGCTGTACCATCCACCGCGGTTGGGCATGACGATATGGTATTAGATATTGGGCCGGAAACGGCTAGTGCTTTTCGAGAGGTTATTGATAGTGCCCGGACAATCTTGTGGAACGGACCTATGGGGGTCTTCGAGACCCCTCCATTCGGTGTCGGGACTATAGATGTCGCCCATTCCGTAGCGGATGTCTGCGATAGGGGGGCTTTGGTTGTAGTAGGGGGTGGGGATTCTGCGATGGCAGCTGACCTTGCGGGGGTGACTTCCCGGCTCACTCATGTTTCAAGTGGCGGTGGTGCCTCGTTGGCTTTCTTGGCAGGAAAGACATTACCTGGTGTTGATTCCTTGAGTGATAAGGAGTAGGCATGGCGGTTATCGCAGGAAACTGGAAAATGCATATGGCTCCGGAAGAGGCTCGTACCTTTTTTAGTGCCTTTGAAATTGATGAAATAATTGCTGATAATGAGGTCCTGATTTTTCCTCCGACCATTTCGCTTGTAGCTGCTTATAAGTGCGAGGACAGAGATCCAAGAATTCAGCTTGGTATCCAGAATGTTCACTGGGAGGATTGTGGAGCGTTCACGGGTGAGATTTCTGCGGAAATGGCAGCTAGTGTAGGTGCTAGTTACGCTCTCGTGGGACACTCTGAAAGAAGGCAGTTGTTCGGTGAAACGGATGAACAAGTAGCACTCAAGGTTGTTGCCGCTCTTCGGCAGGATCTTATACCGGTGATTTGTGTTGGAGAGACACTTGAAGAACGTGAAGCGGGTCGAGTCAGTGAAGTGATCTTAAAGCAGCTTGATTTGGCCTTAGCCTCGATTCCTGATCCTGAAACCCGTTTTCTGATCGCGTATGAGCCAGTTTGGGCGATTGGTACAGGAAAAACGGCAACGCCAATGGATGCAGCTGGAGCCCACGGGACCCTTCGGGATCGATTGGAGCAAGCGATTGGTGTGACGGCTGCAGCTCGGACGGAGATTCTTTATGGAGGCTCAGTCCAACCAAGCAATACAGCAGAACTCCTCGCAGCTCAGGATGTAGATGGGGTCCTTGTTGGTGGTGCCAGCATCAACCCTCAATCATTTGGTGACATCACCCGTGCGGCTGGCTGAAGTTGCCGTTGACACCCCTCGGGTGCTCTCCGACGTTTAGCATATCACTTCGGCGAGGAATAAGGGAATACAAGGAAGATGTATACATTCTTGCTAGCTGTCTTAGTACTCGACGGCATATTTATGTCAGTCGTAATCTTACTTCAGTCTGGAAAAGGTGGTGGTCTGGCCGCGGTTGGTGGCGGTGCTGCGATGACTGAAGGGGTATTGGGAGGGCGACAAGCGACCACGGTTTTGACCAGAGCTACATGGATTTCAGGCACCATATTCTTGGTTCTGGCGCTTGTACTATCAGTGATGTCCTCACGCTCCATGCAACCCGAGTCCGTGATCCAGGTCGAGGCACCCTCTGCGGCCCCCGCTCCTGTCTCAGTAGTTCCGGGGCTCGGTGAGGAGCCCACACAAGGTACTACGTCAGGTACGACAGAAGACCCGGGTAATTCGGGTAACTAAGGAATCTTCAGTGGTATTAGTTGGCGCTAAGGGCCTCCCTAGTGAGGTCTGCTGCGCTATCTGTTTGGCGGATGACTAATTCTCTAATCGCTGGACTTGATCAGACTCAGCTCCTTGCACTGTACCATTCGCTTGTACTCACGCGAGCAGCTGAAGAACGACTAGAGATGTTACAAAAGCAGGGCTGTGTCACCGGAGGAGTGTATCGATCACTCGGGCAGGAAGCTGGTGCCGCCGGCGCTGCTTTTGCCCTCAATCGTCGAACAGATGGGACGGGTGACTTTCTCGCGCCGACCGTACGGGCTGCCGGAGCTTTATTTCTATTCGGCGGGGAATTAGTCGACTTCTTTCGGCAGTATATGGGGCGGGTGACTGGTCCAACCAGGGGCAAAGAGGCCAACATCCATTGGGTTGATTTGAAGAAGGGAATCATCGGTCCGGTCTCACCACTTGGAACTATGGTAGAGGTCATGGCTGGAATTACACTGTCTTTTAAGGTTAGGGGTGAATCCCGTGTGGGTATGGTCTTCTACGGAGATGGTGCATCCTCTACGGGTGCCTGGCATGAAGGCCTTAATTTTTCCGCAGTTCAGCGTTGTCCATTGATTTTGATGGTTGAAGCTAACCAGTGGGCGTTTTCGACAGCCACAAATAAGAATACCCGAGTCCACAGTTTTACTGAGAAAGCAGCTGGGTATGGGATTGGTTCAGAATCTGTGGATGGGACTGATATCGTATCGGTATTTGAAGCTGTTACCCGGGCAGCAAAGCGCGCAAGATCGGGTGGAGGTACTCAGATGGTAGAGCTGAGATATTACAGACGTCTTGGCCATGCGCAGCATGATCCTCAGGATTATGTCGATCCGGACGAGCTTGCCATGTGGGAGGATCGCGATCCCATTGATTTGTTCGAGCACAGAATCTTAGAAGAAGATTGGGCAACAGAATCGGTCCTCCACAAGATTAGAAGACGCGCAGAAGAGGAGTGCAGGTTGGCGGCAGAGCAGGCGGTCCAAGAACCAGTTCCGGATGGCCGTGAAGCCGTGAAAGGTATTTATACAGATACTATAATCCAGCACCCGTGGACGCGGGCGGATAGGCCTAATAAAAGCGATAGTAGTGAACTAAATAGATGAACCATCCTGCTCCTGAGCATCTCAAGAAGACAGCACGTGGAGAGCCTGTCACCCTGCTGGAAGCAGTCAGTGAGGGATTGTTTGAAGAGATGGTGCGGGATGATAGCGTGTTCTTAATGGGAGAGGACATCGGCGTTTACGGAGGCGCGTTCAAGGTTACTCGTGGCTTTCTTGATTATTTCGGAGATCTACGTGTAATAGACACTCCCATTGCAGAAGGCGGGTTCACTGGAGCTGCAGCTGGAGCTGCTCACATGGGTTTGCGGCCCGTTGTAGAGATGCAGTTCATGGATTTCATCTCGCCTGCATATGATGTTCTCACGAACTATATCGCTACCTCACTCTATAGGGGTGCTGGCCCTATGCCGATCGTGGTACGAGGGCCAGTCGGTGGGGGTAATAGGGGTGGCCCTTTCCATTCTCAAAATGTGGAGATGGCGTTCTTTCACACCCCAGGGTTCAAAATCGTCTATCCGAGTACAGCTTACGACGCTAAGGGTCTCATAAAAGCTGCGATTCGAGATGATAATCCAGTCATCTTTGAAGAACACAAAGCTCTATATCGCGCGCCGACTCTTAGGGAGGTACTGCCAGATGAAGATTACGTTGTAGAGCTTGGTAAAGCTCGCACGGTCAGGAAGGGCTCTGATCTTAGTGTTGTCACGTATGGTGCCATGGTTCACAAGTCGGTTGAGGCTGCAGAAAAGCTCGAACAAGAGGATGGATTAGGAGCAGAGATTATAGATCTTAGAACGCTCTTACCTCTTGATGAAGATGCCATTGTGGAGAGTTTGAAACGCACGGGAAGGGTTCTTATTGTGCATGAGGATACACGTACGGGTGGAATAGCAGGCGAGATTACGATCCGCTTGAACGAGAGAGCATTTGAGTGGCTTGATGCACCGATTCTCCGAGTAACTGCAATCGATTCTCCAGTTCCGTATGCTGGCTCTTTAGAAGATTATTTCCTGCCTCAAGTCGAGGACATCGTCACTGCCGGGAGATATCTTGCTGCGTACTGAGCATGCCGCGAGGTTTCGCGTACATCCCCTCCACACTGGAGTAACCTAGCGTGGCTCGCATAGAAGTTCCTATGCCTCAGATGGGCGAGTCGATCGCCGAAGGGACTGTCTCTAAATGGCTGAAGCAGGCTGGTGATACAGTCGAACGCGATGAGCCGATCTTGGAGATTTCCACTGACAAAGTAGATGCGGAAATCCCAGCACCTTCGGCGGGCATACTGGTTGAGGTAATGGTGGACGAAGGGCAGACGGTCGAGGTCGGTACAGTTGTTGCTCTGATTGATCCAGAGGGGATAGCATCAATTGATACGAAACCGGAAGAAACTCAGAAACCAAATCTCCCGAGTGGTCCCGAGGAAGTACCAGAGCTAAAGGATCCAGTAACACCATCTCTGGTAGCGACCCAGAGCTCAGATGTGGGGCAGGGCGCGGAGGAGCGGTTGCGGTCGCGTTCTACCCCGGTCGTGCGCAAGATCGCCGCGGAACAGGGGATTGATCTTGCCGATGTCGTAGGCAGTGGGCATGCAGGAAGGGTCACTAAGCAGGACATTGTGGCATTTATGGAATCCTCTGGTGTCACGGGCTCAGACGCCTCCGGAATTTCTGCGGCACCAGCGAGGGACAGCATCCAGATCCAATCAGAGACATCAAGCTTTTGGGATTTCTTCTACAAAGAAGTCCAGCATCCAGAGTATCCCGTGCGACCAGCTGATCAGGTTGAGGGAATGGACAAAATGCGGCGGCTCACTGCAGAGCATATGGTGGTCGCGAAACGTGTAGCCCCTCATGTGCATTCTTTTATTGAAATTGATTTTTCGGTAATTGATCGGATACGCACCTTGAGTCGCAGCCGGTGGGAAGCACAAAATGCTAGAGTGAGTTATACAGCTTTCGTAGCGTGGGCCGTATCACGTGTACTCCGGGATTTCCCTATGGTGAACTCAGCTGTATCGGGAAATAATGTCATCTACAGGGGAAATGTGAACCTAGGTATGGCAGTAGATTTAGATCCGGGCCTCATCGTACCCGTGGTTCATGATGCCGATCATCTTGGGCTCGTTGGTATTGGAAATAAGATTGTGGATCTAGCGGGACGTGCGAGAGCACGGAAACTCATGCCGGACGAGATTCAGGGAGCCACTTTTACCATCACAAATCCTGGTGTTCTGGGGACGGTTGTCGGGTTACCGGTAATTCCTAAGGGAACCTCTGCAATCCTAGGAATAGGTTCTATTGAGAAGCGTGTAGTTGTCGTGACAGACCAGCAAACTGAGACGGACGTTGTAGCCATCCGGAAGCGATCACTTTTCTCTCTTGGCTACGATCACAGGATAGTTGATGGGGCAGATGCTGCCAGATTTCTTTCAGCTCTTAAGGAGATGTTGGAGAGCTTTCCCGAGGACGCATGAACGCCCCAGGCAGGTCCTTTACTGTTCGCGAGCTAGGTGTCATAGACTATTCAGAGGCGTTAGAGCTGCAGGCTCACCTCATTAGCCAGAGGCGGGAAGCTACTATACCCGACACGATCTTGCTTCTGGAACATCCGCACGTCATTACGCTCGGCTCAAGCTCTAATCATGAGCACGTATTACTTGATGAGAGCGAACTTGAGAAGAGGGGAATTAAGCTTTTTGAGGTTGGGCGTGGAGGTGACGTGACATATCATGGCCCCGGGCAACTGGTGGTCTATCCTATTTTGGACCTTAAGCCAGATAGAAAGGATTTGCATCGATATTTGCGGGACCTAGAGGATGTGTTGATTAAGGTCGCGCGTTCATTTGGGGTTCAGGCAAATCGAGATCCGAGTGGAACCGGCGTCTTTACAGAACTTGGTAAGCTTGGAGCTATCGGGGTTAGGGTCTCGTCTGGTTGGATTACCTCTCACGGTATTGCACTCAATGTTTCAACTCAACTTGATTTCTTCGAGACTATTATTCCGTGCGGCATCCGTGATCGGGGGGTCAGCTCGCTTGAGAGGGAGCTAGGGGTTCCCGTTTGTATGGCTGAGGTGAAAGAATGCATGGCAGACAGCTTCAGGCAGGTATTTTCTTCATAAATTCCTGTAGTTAACACAACAAAAAAATCCATAGATACTACATGCACTATGCTGCGTGTAGGGAACCAATATTCTCGAATATCGAAATCAAAAGTCTTTGTCACTTAAGAAGTTACGTCGACTAAATCATATGTTTATCAGTCGACCCGAATATAGATCGAATAAACATTTGACGGTAATGGTAAAACATTGTATAACAATGAGTTATAACGTCATTAGAAAAAATACACTTGTTTATTGACCTGTGTCTTGCGCTCTCCTCTCATAGACCATAAATCCCTCGTGCGTTTCAGATGCGGCTCATTAGAGACGATGGCGTTGGTCATCCCTTTGATGAATCTGAAAAGTGGGTTGCCGGGCGTGACGGCGCAGCGGTGACACGGGCGAATCGGAACTTGGAAAGCTGATGAGCCAGATGGGGGAGGTCGTTGGCCCTCATCGAAAGCCCTAAAAGAGCTCAAGGGCGCTCTCGGTCGCGAACCGCGCGACAACACGGGAGTTGAAGGGAGAGAGGCCTAGTCGCCCACACGAGGGCGGAACCAAGCAAAGGCCAGGATCCCGCCAACGCAGTAGGGAAACGGAAGTCGCAACGTGAAGTGGCAACCGAGTTCCTCAAGAAGAAGCGGCCCGGTCGTAGCTTGCTACGGTCCGGGCCGTTTCGCGTTTATGGAAGTTCTTCTCGGAGCCAGCATAATGTGCGGAGAGGACTCTCCCAAGTAGCATTCTCGTAATCGTAGGGTTCAGCCCTTATCAAAACGAGCCCTTGGGCCCTCGAATTCCATGTAGTCCATGTACATACCTTTTTCGCGCAGTCCGTCGAGCCATTCCTGAAACCCTGATTCGATAAGTCCACCTGACTCAGTTCGATCCTTCGCTGCTCTGGTAGCCAAGTGATTTGCATACTCGTTCTCAGGGTGTCCATCATGGCCGCGAACCCATTTTGGATGTACATCGTGCCCTTGAAGTTCAATATCGAGTTCTTTCCATAGTTCTAGATTCAGGATCGCGCCGCGTTTCCTCTTCCAGTTATTTTCTTTCCAACTGGGTAACCATTGGGTAATGCCGTCGACGAGGTACCTGCTGTCAGAGATAAAGTACACAGTGCATCGCCGGCTTAGCATTCGGAGCCCTTCAATTGCACTACGCAGGGCCATGCGGTTGTTCGTAGTGTCTGACTCCGAGATCCAGTAGTCCCGACGTTGCCACTCGCCTTCTTGCCAGGCCTCCATCAGGCCTGCTGCACCGCCCGGATTAGCTCGGGTTTGAAACTGATTGCCAAGGCAAGATTCGTCGGCGTGAATAAAGATCTTATCAGGGCTCATGCTCACTCTCGAACTTATTTCAATTGCTCAACGTGACTATGGTATAAGTTAACCGAGAGAGCACTAGATGGCTTGGTTGACCCGATATCGCCGGTCGCTAGTTTTGGCACAACGGCCACATAAATAAACAAGTGAGTATTTTCTGATCCGCACTGCATATCTGCTTCTAGAAGATGGACGCCGCTTTGATGGCAACCTTCTTGGTGCCGAGGCCCTTGCTCTTGGTGAAGTCGTATTCAACACCTGTATGAGTGGGTACCAAGAGGTTCTTACTGACCCGTCGTACACTGGCCAACTCGTGACGATGACCTACCCTCTGATCGGAAACTACGGAGTCAACACAGAGGACAGAGAATCACCGGTGCCTCAAGTTGCTGGCTTTATCGTCCGCGAAGCGTCCCGAATCCACTCTTCATGGAGGTCGGAGGAAGGGCTGGATGAATATTTGGGTCGTCATGGTATAACAGGAATCTCGGATATAGATACCCGAGCGCTCACTCGCCACATAAGGTCACAGGGAGCGATGCGTGGAGCGATAGCACCAGCTGATATGCAAACAGAGAAGGTCATGGATAGAATCCAAGGCCATCCTAATATGGAAGGACTTGATTTGGCATGTGGAGTCTCAACCTCGGAGCCCTACGAAATTTCCGCAGTCGGAGACGAGCGATTCCATGTATTAGCGTTCGACTTTGGTGTAAAGGCTCATTCTCCAAAACTTCTTTCTGAACGGGGTTGCCGTGTAACCGTGATCCCTGCTGATACACCTGCAGAGGATATTCTCTCGGATCCTCCCGACGGATTATTTGTATCGAATGGCCCAGGTGATCCGGCAGCCGTAGAGAAGGCAGAGGCTGCGATTCTGGGCCTTGCTGAAGCAGATATACCGGTTTTCGGTATCTGCTTAGGTCATCAACTCATCTGTCGTGCATTTGGGGCGAGTACTTTCAAGCTTCCTTTCGGGCACCACGGGGGAAATCACCCAGTAAAGTTTCTTGAAAAACAGACAGTCGAGATTACCTCTCAGAATCACGGCTTCGCAGTACAGAGTGGTGTAGGAGATGAAATACCTGGAGCGCCCGGTCTTCGGCTCACCCATGTTAATCTCTACGATGGAACAGTTGAGGGAGTGGAACATCGAACCCTACCAGTGTTGTCGGTTCAGTATCACCCAGAGGCTGCTCCAGGCCCTCATGATAGTCGCTATCTTTTCGATACCTTTCTCGGCCTGATGGAGGAACGGAAAAGCTCTTAAGT
This sequence comes from uncultured Gemmatimonadales bacterium, assembly GCA_913045345.1. Classification (GTDB taxonomy): domain Bacteria; phylum Gemmatimonadota; class Gemmatimonadetes; order Longimicrobiales; family Gaopeijiaceae; genus UBA1142. The sequence continues at coordinate 23,862 of CAJWPN010000007.1, read as the reverse complement.
CGCTCTGTTACAACGACTCTCATCACCTTGCGGCCTCGATTTTGCCTTGTTACAGTCTCTCCCCCCTAGCTACGAAGCTAGGGATTAATCACCCTACAGAGACGTTCCTGCGGAGGGACCATGACTAAGGCAGACCTGGTCGAGCAGGTGACCGACGCGATCGGTCCCGGGATTACAAAGAAGGATTCTGCGATGGTTGTGGACGGATTCCTCAATGCGGTGAAGCTGGCTCTCAGTAAGGGTGACAATATTGAGATCCGTGGATTTGGGACCTTCAAGGTGCGCAAGAGAAAGACACGGATGGCTCGAAATCCACGTACCGGAGACCCAGTTGAAGTCCCGTCTCGCTCAGTACCTGTGTTCAAACCTTCAAAGCATCTGCGAGCTCGTGTTGCACGACTAGACGAGTTGGAAGGCTGAAGCGACCCACTCTCAAATTTGGGTTGGGTATAAAGCGAGCTTTAACGTTTCTCGCCTGGCGTGCCTCTAAAGTTCGGTGAGCGATCATGACTGGTCAGCAGCGGTTTCTTCTGATGAGGAACTCGTTGAACGGGGTAGAGCCGGAGACGACTTGGCCTTTGATATCTTGGTCAGACGCCACCATGCAGCAGTATATCGAGTAGCGCTCTCGATGTTGAATGACGAAGGCGCTGCTCAGGATGTGGCTCAGGATGCTTTTATTAAAGGGTTCCGGGCGATAGCAGGATTTCGAGGAGAAGCGTCGTTTCGGACATGGATCCTCACTATAGCAGCTAACGAAGCGCGAGGTGTGATAAGGCGAATCGGGCGGCGAAAGGAGACGCCCATAGATACAGCTGGTCCGATGCACTCTGAGGCCAAAGGGCCAGATGAGACGGCAGTGATTGCTTCGGAAGCTGCCCGTGCAAGGATGATGATGGAACAGTTACCTGAGAAGCAAAGGCTTGCCATAGCATTCAGGATAGATGAGGGGATGAGTTTTAGAGAAGTGGGAGAAATGATTGGGTCTAGTGAAAGCGCTGCGAGAGTGAATTACTTTCACGGTATTCGACGACTGAGGGACTTAATGGAATGAGTGGAACAAAGTGTGAGTGGATTCGGGAGTTAATTCCCGATTACGCAGCAGGTAGGATAGCTGATGGTGAGAAAGAATCAGCTGACCTTCACTTCAAGGATTGCCGCGAGTGCTGTGACGAACTCGATCTGGTACGTCTCGTATTCTCGAGTCGTGCAGGGCATCCGGAAGGTTTGGCAGACAAGATCAATGCAGCTGTACACGGTCGCAGGTTTACCGGTCGTCGACAGTGGTGGGGACTCGCGGCAGCTGCTGTAGCTGTATTAGCTATCGGATTGAATATGACTTTAGACCGCACTGGATTTACCGATCTGCCGTTGACGGAATCTGAATTCGAAATAGAGAGTGAGAATCTGTGGCTAACCGATGATGGTCTTATTGCTGGTGCACCAATGTTGGAAGGACTGTCGGATGAGGTGTTAACCCAGTTTTTAGAAGAACTTACAGTAGGTACGTCTGGAGGTGCTGCATGAGGTTTACACATAGAACTAATCTGATGCTCTTGGCTGGGCTCGCTTTCTCGGTTGTGGCTGCCACATCCCTTGAGGGCCAGCGTGGACGACGCGGTGTTGGGAGAATAGGAGCGCCTGCGCCTTCGGAACGAGCAGTGCTTGAGCAGAGGGTTCGTGTTCGCATGGATCAAATGATTAGACAGCGGCTTGACCTGAACGAAGACGAGTGGAAGGCGATAGGCGACCAGGCTCGTGATTTTGATATTAAACGGCGTGAGCTAATGCGGAGCGAGCAGGCGCTACAGCGCCGTGTAGAGGCAATAGCTCTAGAAGGTGGTGAAAACGATGAGGAAGCAGGCGAGATTTTAGATCAATTGGTAGCCCTCCGGGAGCAAGAACTAGAGTTATTTCAAGAAGAGCAGGAAAGACTTCTGGAGATTCTTTCGCCATCTCAATTAGTGCGTTTCCAAAACATGCGGGAAAAACTTGGGGAGCAGATCAGGCGGCTCCGCAGTGGTCGTGAGGGCCTTAGACCAGGCGTCCAGTTGGATGGCCAAGAACCATTCTGGGATCGTGAACCGAATGTTTTTAAAGATTTGAAGCCAACTCGCAGGCGTTGACTGGGGGTTCAAGGGGTTTCAATCTCCTCTCACTGGTACTCCTCTATTATCTACTATCTATGTCAGTTCCTGTCCGAACTCTGTTTTTCGCTGCTTACCGCGACAGACTAGGCGTTTCAGAACTCTCGATAGACTTGCCGTCTGGTTCAACAGTAGCTGACCTTGTCAACGAACTCAGAGGTCGAGGAGCACCGTTTGATATGCTTCCTGAGAAACCTGCTGTGGCGGTAAACCAGATCTACTCGTTTTTAGATGAACCACTTACGACAGGTGACGAGGTAGCATTCATTCCACCAGTGGCGGGTGGTTAGAAGTGATCTTTACCGAAGTGTCTTCCGACCCGATTGACCCGGCTGCCTTGCTTGCTAGAGTTGGATCTGATGAAGATGGTGCAGCTCTTCTCTTTATCGGTGTTGTTCGAGACCACGCTGAAGGAAGAAAGGTCAAAGGCATGCGGTATGATGCTTACTCTGAGATGGCCACGGAAGTTCTTCGGGAAATTGCCCTCGAGGCTAGTATCCCGTTAGGTACCGATCGGATTGCGGTGGCGCATCGATTCGGTGAATTGAAGATTGGAGAGATTAGCGTAGGCATTGCTGTCTCAAGCCCACATCGGGCAGAAGCTTATGAGGCGTCTAGATTTGTGATTGAAGAGATTAAGAAACGGCTGCCGGTCTGGAAGAAGGAGTACTATGTGGACGGTGTACCAGAGTGGGTGGAGGGCACCACTCCGCCAGGCACCGGCTTAGAGAACTCGACACGTGCAGCTCCCTTGACTGATGAGGGACTAACGTGATTGATCAGTTCGGCCGTCGAGTCGAATACTTGCGAGTGTCCGTTACGGATAAATGCAATCTCCGCTGTATCTACTGCATGCCGGTCGAGGGACTGAATTGGTTGAAGAGGGATGAACTTCTTAATTATGAAGAGATTGAAACCATCGTAAGGACGATGGCTGGGATGGGGCTTCGCCGAGTTCGAATTACTGGAGGTGAGCCGCTAATCCGGCGGGATCTTCCGGATCTTGTTCGCAAGATTTCTGCTATCCCAGAAATTGAAGATCTCTCGCTCTCCACTAACGCGGTTCTGCTGGCTGATCAGGCACAAGACCTCAGAGATGCGGGTATTCAACGTCTGAATGTCTCGCTTGACTCCCTGCAAAAGGATCGGGTTGACGAGATTGCACGTAGACCTGGTTCATTCCCAAAGATTTTCGAAGGGCTTGAGGCCGCTGAGCGTGTTGGTTTCACACCGATCAAAGTGAATGTTGTCCTAATTCGTGGTAGAAACGATGATGAGATCGAAGATTTTGCTCGCATCACTAAAGAGCGACCATGGCATGTGCGTTTTATTGAAGTCATGCCCACGGGATCCAACCTCGATCTGAGTGCTAATAGCTTCGTATCGTGTCAGGAAGCCTTAACTCGTGTAAGAGCCATTGATCAATTGGAACCAGTTGATGGGCCTTTTGGGAACGGACCTGCGGACTACTACCGATTCCCAGGTGCACCTGGGACCGTAGGAGTTATCACTCCAATGAGTCACAACTATTGTCATCGCTGCAATCGGATGCGACTCACTGCTGCCGGACAGCTTCGGCCATGTCTATTTGGAGAGATTGAGACGAACTTGCGTGATCATCTTCGAGCTGGCCGGGACGTCCGTCCGCTTATTGAGGAAACACTCCAGATTAAACCTGAGCGCCATTATTTGGTCCAGGGAAGTGAAATAGGGTCAGGGGGGCTCGTGGCTCTATCTCAGACTGGTGGGTAGACCTCTTCGGCTAGGCCTTTTAGACTCCACTTTCTCAATCCTAACCTAGGCTGCTTGTCCGGCCTGGGATCAGACTACTCAAGCATAATTTTCTGGTGACTACAAAAAAGATCTCTGTGGTTGGGGCAGGGCATGTCGGTGCTACCTGCTCGCAGCTTTTGGCTCAAAAAGAACTCGCGCAAGAAGTCATCCTTCTTGATATCGTCGAGGGTATACCTCAAGGGAAAGGTTTGGACCAGTGGGAGAGTGCTCCGATCGAAGGATTCGATTCTCGAGTAATCGGAGCTAATGCCTACGAGGAAGCAGAGAATTCAGAAGTCTTCATTGTGACGGCTGGAATCGCTCGAAAGCCGGGAATGAGTCGAGATGACTTACTCAAGACAAATGCGGGAGTTATCAGTTCTGTTAGCCGAGAGATTAAACGGGTCTCACCTAGTGCGATTGTTATCGTAGTCACAAATCCACTGGATGTGATGGCGCAAGTTGCTTTAGAGGAAACTGGGTTTCCTAGAGAGCGGGTTATCGGGATGGCTGGAGTGCTTGATACTGCTCGTTACCGTTCGTTCATTGCCTTGGAGCTTGATGTAAGTATCGAAGATATCCAGGCACTAGTCCTTGGTGGCCATGGAGACACAATGGTTCCACTCGCGAGTTATACCTCGGTAAGTGGCATACCGCTCACACAACTACTTTCTCAAGATCGTATTGATGCACTAATTGATCGAACTCGGAAGGGTGGTGGTGAGATCGTGAGCCACTTGAAGACGGGGAGTGCCTACTACGCGCCAGCTGCTGCTGCTGTTCAGATGGTAGAGGCGATAGTGAAGAACAAGCGAAGGATCCTTCCTTGTGCTGCGTGGTTGCAGGGTGAGTACGGTATGAGGGACCTCTACTTAGGAGTTCCATGTATACTTGGTGAAAGCGGAATCGAGAGGGTCATTGAGGTAGAACTTGATGGCGAGGAACGCACGGCACTCGAGAGTAGTGCTGAGCATGTGCGATCAACGGTTTCAGCGCTTAAGTCTCTGGGTTAGGAGCTGGGGTTTCTTTTTGGTGGATGAGTTAGGACTGAAGACTTAACAACACTGAAGCATACTTTGCACATGACGAACAAAAAGGACTATCAGAATACCAACTCTAATCCCTACGGGGATCGCGAGACACTCGTGTAGCTGAAGATATCCAGCAGGCGAGATGGCCGCGATTCTTTAAGGAATCGCGGCCATTTTGTTGCCCTCCAAACACAACTGCTTTTGGTATAAAGGTCATATCAAGGCTCAGCGGAACAACACAGAATAGATGGGGTGTAGCTCAATTGGCAGAGCGCCTGGCTGTTAACCAGGAGGTTGGAGGTTCGAGCCCTCCCGCCCCAGTAGCCATCAGGAAGAGTCCATTGAATTGGGAGCGAGAAGATTGAGAGATCAGCTTCAGACCAGCGACCTCAGGCTATATGCACTTCTCGTGGGATTGTTAGCAGCGAGTTGTGGTGATCCGTTTGCCCCCGAAATAATTGAAGAGACTGATTTTGCTGCTTCTCTGGGTATTGATCTCTCTAAAATGACACGGACTGCTACGGGTCTTTATATAGAGGAAATTGAATTGGGTACGGGAAAGACAGCGGGTGCGGGGGATGTCGCAACTGTCACTTACACCGGTTTATTATCGAATGCTACAACATTTGATGCGGGCACATTTTCCTTCACATTGGGCAGTGGAGGTGTGATCCCGGGATTCGATGAAGGAGTTACTGGTATGAGGGTAGGAGGAACTCGAAGAATTGTGATTCCTCCAGAACTCGGCTACGGAAATAGCGGGAGTGGTAGCATACCACCGGGCTCGATATTGATTTTCCGCATCTATCTTGATGCCCTGGATTCAGACTTATTCTGAGTCCAAACGTTCGATCTCTACGACTTACATGTTGGGTAGGGTTTCTACCGGGAGAATGAAGAGCCCAAGAGATGAGTGCACGAAGATCGTGCACATCAAGTGAGAATACTGCCAAATTACACCCTGTCTAGTTGACACTCTAGCGGCGTCTCGGGTAACTTTTCTCTACACTTAGTGAACAATTTCACAAACATAAGTTGAGTCATGTCGGGAGCTTATCTCCCCCTCCTTCTGCTCTTCGGCATCTCCGTCGTTAATGCGATCGGGATGGTGGTCACATCACACATCTTGAATCCGCTTCGGCCCACGCCCCAAAAGCTCATGCCCTACGAGTCTGGCATGATTCCTTTAGGTGATACCAGAGCCCGTTTCAGTGTAAAATTCTACATGGTCGCGATCAGCTTTATCGTATTTGATTTAGAGACGATCTTTCTTATACCGTGGGCTGTTCAAATGCGTGAATTGGGTTGGAGCGCTTTTATTGCCGTATCGCTGTTTGTGATCGTTCTTGCGGTTGGCCTTCTATATGAATGGAAGAAGGGGGGGCTCGAATGGGACTAAAGGATGTGCTGCCTGGGGGTGGAACATCGTCTGTAACCGGAGGAATGTTCGGCGATGGTAGCCCTGCCTTCCTCACGAGCAAGATCGACTGGATTATCAATTGGAGTCGCAGGAACTCCTTGTGGCCAATGCCATTTGGCACCGCGTGTTGTGCGATTGAGATGATGGCATCTGCTGCGTCCAATTATGATTTAGCCCGGTTCGGTATGGAGCGGATGTCATTCAGTCCACGTCAGGCTGATGTTTTGATCTGCGCTGGCAGAGTGCCGTATAAGCTAGCTCCGGTGCTTCGACGGATTTGGGATCAGATGCCTCAGCCCAAGTGGTGTGTCTCAATGGGAGCGTGTGCGAGTTCTGGAGGCGTATTCGATGTTTACTCTATGGTCCAAGGCATAGACACGATCATTCCAGTCGACGTTTATGTTCCAGGCTGTCCACCTCGCCCGGAAGGCTTGATCTACGGGCTGATGATGATCCAAGAAAAGATAAGAGAGGAATCACTTTCCAGGCACTTCGAACACCGTGCTGAGGATCCAAGTTCGGTAGCCCGACCCCACGCGAATGATGCCCAAGTAGTTGGGCTCACCGGACCATTTGGTAACTCGACTCAGCAAGAAGAACTCTCGAACAAAGAACCAGGAGCTAGGGAAGAGTTTCCGGAAGAGTTGCTCCCGTGATGTTTGATGAAACGAAGACGGGTCTTGATGCCGTAGAGGGGGGTCCGCAACTCTCAGGAAAATCAACAGATAGCTCAAGTGGCAAGATGGATGATCCGGATGGCCATCCATCCGTTATTGCGCTCTTTTCGCAATTTGGAGATGCAGTATCAGGCCATCGGGTGTTTGCTGCGGGCACGCAACACGTCGTTTGGATTGATTCAGCACGCAACCTAGAGATTCTGCGCTGGCTTCGTGAACAACAGGACCACCAGTATGATATGATCTCTGATATCACTGCAGTGGATTACGGGGCAGGCCGTCCAATAGAGGTCGTCTACCAGCTATTCTCAACCGTTCACAAGCGTGCGCTGAGAGTTCGCTGCGAACTCCCCCTCAATGGCCTAGAAATTGATTCGATCGTAGAGCTCTGGAGTGCCGCCAACTGGCTCGAACGAGAAGTCTATGACCTGTTTGGTGTGACGTTCCGTAAACATCCTGACCTCCGTCGTATCCTAATGCCACATGACTATGAGGAAGGACATCCGCTGAGAAAAGATTTCCCATTGAGGGGTCGGTTTTCACGCGCGGAGCAGACACGTCGAGCGCTCGATCAGTCGGTCGAACACTCGTACATCGCTGAAGAAATGGATCTTGGGCGTGACCCGCAGCAGGCAACACCAATCATCGGGACGAAGGATAGGGATGAGTAGCGAGAGTTTCGATGAGTAAGAGGACTGTGGAATTCAATGTCGGTCGTAACCCAGAGATGGGAGTTGATGGCTCTGTGGTGGACAGCCCGATATTGCCTTTCGATATACCAGAGCCCGACCTCGATACCGAGAACATGTTGATCAACATTGGGCCACAGCACCCAGCAACACATGGTGTACTTCGACTCGTTTGTGAACTGGACGGGGAAACGGTAAAGCGTGTCATCCCCCATATCGGGTATCTGCATTCCTCTTTTGAGAAACTTGGTGAATACCGCACCTGGAATCAGGTGGTCCCACTAACCGACCGCATGGATTATTTGGCCCCTCTAATCTACAACTGTGCTTACGTAATGACGGTCGAAAAGCTCATGGGAATAGAAGTAACTGAAAGGTGTAAGGTTGTGCGGGTGATCTGTATGGAAATGGACCGGATTTTCAGCCACCTACTGTGGTTGGGTACCACAGCGATCGATGTTGGCGCCTTTACACCCTTCCTTTACGCGTTCCAAGAACGAGAACGTATCTATCAGCTCCATGAGGCTTTTACTGGTGCTCGAATCACTACGTCAGCGACCCGAGTTGGTGGGATGATGGCTGATTTACCAGAAGGGTGGACTGATGGATTACAGGATTTCCTGAACACGTTTCCAGATACCCTAGAGGAGATCGACCGCCTGCTCACGAGAAACCAGATCCATATTGGGCGTAGCCAAGGTATTGGGGCGATCAGTGCCGAGGATGCGATCAATTCTGGATTCACTGGTGCAAATCTTAGAGCATGCGGCGTGGACTACGACGTCCGTAAAGACCAGCCCTACTACGACTACGAGACATATGATTTTGAAATCCCTGTTGGGCAACACGGAGACTGTTATGACCGCTATTTGTGTAGGATGGAAGAAATGCGGCAGAGTGTTTCTTTGCTCCGGCAGGCACTAGAGCGGTTACCTGGTGGCCCGATTGATGTTGAAGATCCGAATATATCTCTGCCATCTAAAACGGATTGTATGTCCGACATGGAGAGTATGATCCACCACTTCAAGCTTATTACGGATGGTATACCGGCTCCTGAAGGTGACTGCTATATGCCAATCGAGGGTTCGAAGGGAGAACTCGGCATGTATATCGTTGCAGAAGAAGGCGGCACGAAGCCTGTGCGCTGGAGGATCCGTCCGCCTTCTCTAGTGAATCTGTCGGTTTTGCCGAAGCTCGCTGAGGAACATCTCGTCTCGGACCTGATCATGATCAACGCGAGTCTAGACATAGTGCTCGGAGAGATCGACCGATGAGCGATGTGCCGCTCAAGAATCCAGGTTGGGCTGGAAATACCGGTGAGTTTGACCTTACAGAGGAGCAGGTAAGGGGAGAGGATTTTATCGGGGAACGCCCGTTACATGGCGGGCATTCCTCCGTTTCAGCAACGATGCCCTATATGCTGATCGAGAGGAATCCCGAGGCTGAACTGTTCGAGGGAGAATATCAGGAACGTTTCAAGAAAATACTTACCCGTTATCCAAAAAAGCGAGCAGCGCTGCTTCCGGTACTTTCTATGGTTCAAGAACTCAGAGGACATGTCAGCCCTGAGTCAATGGACCGTGTTGCTGAATTACTCGATCTTTCTCCCGCCTATGTCAGGGGCGTCGCGACTTTCTATACGATGTATAACAAGCGCCCTGTCGGTCGACATCTTGTCCAGGTCTGTACGAATATCTCCTGTAACTTATGTGGTGCGGATGAGGTGTTGGCAGCGTTTCTAGAGTCTACGGGCACCGAGCTTGGAGAGACTTCAGGAGATGGTGACTTCACTGTTATAGAGGCTGAGTGCCTCGCTGCATGTGGGTTTCCGACATGCGTGCAAATCAACTCGCGTTACTTCGAGAATGTTACCCCTGCAGATGTACCAGAGATTCTCGAGCACCTTCGAGGTCAAGCAAAGGAAGACGGCTGATGGCGTATCCCTACGTCTCGAATGCCGAGGTCAGAGTCATCAGTCAATATTTCGGGGACCCTACACATCGTCGTGTCGACACATACGTAAAACGTGGCGGCTATAAGGCCCTGGAAAAGGCCTTAGCCTTAGAGCCTGACGCAGTTACTGAAGAGGTTAAGACGTCCGGTCTTCGAGGGAGAGGTGGGGCAGGATTTCCGACTGGAATAAAGTGGTCATTCATGCCTAAGGAACTGACTAGGCCTCACTATTTGCTTTGCAATGCAGATGAATCTGAGCCGGGCACCTTTAAGGATCGTGAGTTAATGAGATGGGATCCCCATCAACTCATTGAGGGATGCTTGATTGGCGCTTACGCGATACGGGCCCAGCATGTCTACATATACTGCCGAGGGGAATTTTTCGAGGTCAACCAAATCTTGGCCAAAGCCGTTGAAGATGCATACATGAAGGGATATGCAGGTGAAGATATTCTGGGTACAGGGACGACTATAGATATCACCGTTCACCAGGGCGCTGGGGCATACATTTGCGGTGAAGAGACCGGCTTGATGAGCTCGCTAGAAGGAGATCGCGGAGAGCCCCGGGTTAAGCCCCCATTCCCTGCGGCTGTGGGTGTCTTCGGTATGCCTTCGACAATCAATAATGTCGAGACGCTTGCGGTAGTTCCGCACATTATCCTGAACGGTGGTGAGTGGTATCGACAATGGGGCACCGAGAAGTCACCTGGGACGAAGCTTTTTTGTGTGAGCGGCCACGTACGGAAGCCGGGGAATTATGAACTTCCTCTAGGCTTCCCTCTCATTGATTTGATAGACGATGTCTGTGGTGGTATACGCGACGGAAATCAGCTTAAGGCGGTGATCCCAGGGGGTTCCTCCGTTCCTCTGATCAACGCGGAAGATGCTAGAAAGTGTGAGTTAGACTACGAAGGATGTGTGGAAGTAGGGACGATGCTTGGATGTGCTTCGGTCATCGTAATGGACCACAAGGCAGATCTCGTGAAACAGATTCGCCGTATGGTTGATTTTTACGCACATGAATCCTGTGGACAGTGTACGCCATGCCGCGAAGGTTCAGCATGGACTGCAAGAATTCTCCGTCGAATTGAAGAAGGCCAAGGGACTGAGGAAGACTTAGACACGCTGATGGAGATGACGGAGCAGATGGTCGGCACAACGATTTGTGTGCTTTCGGACTCCGTAGCAGCACCAGTTCAATCGTCTATAAGTAAGTTCAGGGAAGACTATCTTGAGCTCATTCGAAGTGGTGAGCAGGCTGGAGCTGCCTAATGGCAGAACTCATCACACTCACGATTGATGGCCAGGAAGTCAGTGTCCCCCGTGGTACGACAATCCTCGAGGCTGCTAAGAAGATTGGTAAGCTGGTCCCGCACTACTGTTATCATCCTGGGATGTCATCGCCTGCGATGTGCCGTCTCTGCCTCGTAGAGGTTGAGGGTGCTCCAAAGTCTATGCCATCGTGTGTGACGACAGTGATGGAAGACCAGGTGGTGCATACCGACTCACAACAAGCAGTTGGAAATCGCGAGGGAGTACTCGAGTTCTATCTAGTAAATCATCCGCTAGACTGCCCGATCTGTGATATGTCGGGAGAGTGTGACCTGCAGGACTACGTTCATGCCGAGGGCAGGGCACATGGGCGCTCAGAAGAACCGAAGCGTGTATTCGGAAGAGACGACTTTGGAGGAGATGTTCTCTTCTATGGAGATCGGTGCGTTATGTGCACACGTTGCGTGCGCTTTATGAACGAAGTAGAGCAGGACCAACGGCTGACTGTAGTCGAACGCGGTAATAGGTCTGTGATCGACACCTTTTTCGAAGAAGGCTTAGAGGGGACACACTGGCATGGGAATATCGTTGATATTTGTCCTGTGGGAGCGTTGGTGTCGAAGGAATTTCTCTATAAAGCAAGAGCTTGGGATCTTGAACATACTCCCTCGATTTGTCCGAGCTGCTCACAGGGTTGCAACATAGAACTTCATACGCGAGACAACTTGATTCAGCGCATCAAGCCGAGGGAGAATCTTGAGGTCAATGGTTGGTGGATGTGTGACTATGGTCGGCACAACCAGGAATGGATGAACCGAGGTATCCGATTAAGTGATCCTCTGGTCCAAACTCAAGACGGGGCTGCTGAGCCTATGAGATGGAGAGATGCCCTTGATCAGTTGCTTCAGCATTTGGGTGTTATAGGGAAGGTGGGAGTCAAGGCACTAGCCACACCTTTCGCATCGAATGAAGACCTTGGGGCCTTAGCAGAGCTGGTAGGTGCACTTGGGGGCGGTAAGATGGTTTACCGTTCGGCCTGCTCCGAGGAAGAGATTGTACTAAGGGGATTCCCTACACTCGCACGGAGAAAGGATCTCGCACCGAACACGAGTGGTGCAGAATTGATAGGATTCACGCGTGTTGGAGATGACGAAGCTGCAGGCGGTCTTGAGGATATTGCTGCACACGACGGCATTGTCATCATCATGGGAGATGAACTTTCAGATCAAGCAGAAGATTTTGGGCGAGATGCTCAGTTGTTTCTGTATTTAGGTGATCAGCAGAGTCCCGCAGCATCGAATGCTCACTTCGTATTTCCGTTGACTAACTTCGCAGAACAGGAAGGGAGCTTTACAAACATAGCAGGCCGGATTCAGCGATTTTCCCCCGCACTAGAGCCACCTGGAATGGCTAGGCCGGGTTGGTTTATTCTGGGTGCTCTTTTAGCGGAATTGAACAATAGGGATGCTCCTCTTAATGCAGCTGAGTCATTTTCTGGACTTGCGAGCCGGATTGAAGCATTCGCCGGGCTTACCTACCAGGATATAGGAGACCGGGGAGCTGTTTTGAACGAAACCTTAGTGCTTTCGGAGACCTGAAGCGATGGAATCTCTCCAGCCGATCTCAGGTCTGTGGTTCCTGATTACGATGTCCCTGAAAGTGACGATCATCTTTGGGCTAGTGGTCTTGGTAGTCGCTTATAGCACGCTGGCAGAACGAAGGGTGTCAGCCTGGATTCAGGACCGCAGAGGTCCCAATAGGGTTGGGCCATTCGGCTTGCTTCAACCAATAGCTGATGGGATCAAGAACTTGCTTAAGGAGGAAACGCTCCCCTCAACAGCGTCTAGGGCTTTTTTCGTTTTGGCACCGATGTTCGTTCTTGTTCCTTCCCTGGTAACGTTCGCTGTAATCCCGATTGCTGCTCCCTTGCCAACACCGGTTGGGGTCGTAGACATGATCATCGCTGATGTTCCGATAGGGATACTCTATGTGTTGGCCTTCAGTTCACTGGCCGTGTACGGTGTGGTGTTAGGTGGCTGGGCCTCTAATAACAAGTATGCCTTTCTCGGAGGGCTAAGGGCCTCGGCGCAAATGGTGAGTTACGAAGTTGCTCTAGGACTCTCCCTCATCACCGTACTCATGATGTCGGGCAATGTCACATTGACCGAGGTGGTTTGGCAGCAACAGCAACTTGGTATGTGGTTTGCGTTTCCTCTTTCACTCGCCTTCATTCTTTTTGTGATCTCGGCATTTGCGGAAACCAACCGACTTCCATTCGATATGCCAGAGGCTGAGTCAGAGCTTGTGACTGGTTATCACACTGAGTACTCAGCTATGAAATTTTCGGCTTTTATGATTTCCGAATTTGGTCATATGGTGACGGCCTCTGCACTTATGGCAACGCTCTTTCTTGGGGGTTGGGATCTTCCGGGTACCTGGGATGACGCATTCTGGCATGAAGGGCAACTCATCAAGGGTTTTTCTCAGGATGGAGTGGCAGTTCTTGCGAACCCGGCTTGGTGGAAAACAGTTCTTACATTTTGTGGTTTTGCAGCTAAGACATCATTCTTCATGCTCCTGTATATCTGGATTCGCTGGACTCTTCCGCGTTTTCGTTATGACCAGGTCATGGCGTTAGGCTGGAAAGTTATGCTCCCAACAGCGCTTGCTTATGCAATGTTAATAGGGGGTGTAATTCTAGTGCTCGACGAAGTGGGGATTCGTTGGGGGTTTTCCTACGGACTCGCTTTGACCGCTGTCAGTGGGGCCGCAACCGCAGGATTTATCTTTTTCCTGGATCGCGGGCGAACGATTATCGGTGCTGCGGGCCAAAGCCGGCAAAAGGTCTCGATTTCAGGCATCTCTCAGCCCGCTACTGCGGGGGACTAGAGGTACGTTACGTATGGCGATTTCAGTAAAACTCATGAACCGGCCAGAGCCGGAACACACATCGTATTTGAGGGCAGCCCTAAGCGGGATGGCCCTGACTTTCAGGCACTTAGTGAACCCATCGAAGGTCACCCAACAATACCCGGAAGAACCAACCAACCTTAGTCCTAGGTGGCGTGGCACACACCGTATGGAGGTGCATGCTGATGGACGCCCTAAATGTGTAGCCTGTGGCTTGTGCCCCACAGTTTGTCCTGCCAACTGTATCCGCCTGGTGGGTGGTGAAGATGATCAGGGAAATCGTTATCCGATTGTTTACGAGATCGATGAATTCCGCTGCATTTTCTGCGGGATGTGCCAGGAGGTTTGTCCCGTCGAGGCAATCCATGTAGGGCAGCATTTCGAGAATGCCGAGTATACTCGGAGCCGGTTCGTATACGACCTGGATCGTTTGATGGAGCAAGATCACCCTACGACACTGCTCTGGGATCCATCCGATCCTAGCTCAGAGTAACCCAGCCATGATTGAGGTCCTTTTTTATGTTTTCGCTGCGGTTGCCCTCGGGGGTGCCCTCGGGGTTGTGTGGGCTAAGAGTCCAGTAGGAAGCCTTCTATTCATGGTCGCAACCCTGGGAAGCTTGGCGGGCATTTTCGTGCTGCTTGAGGCGCATTTTCTCGCAGCGATTCAAGTGATTGTCTATGCCGGGGCGATCATGGTTCTTTTCCTGTTTGTCATTATGCTCCTCAATCTTGGCCATGACTACCAGAGGGATCTGAAAGGAGGCGCATTCGCACTACTGTCGTTTGTGGTTGTTGGCTTAATGGCAGGAGTGTTAGCGAGGCAGTTCGGTGGAGACTCAATTCCAGAGCTAGCAGCAGGTGGGCAAGCAATTGATGCAGTGCTTGAACAGCACGGTGTTGTTGGGGCGATTGCTCAACCGCTATACACGACGTATGTGGTCCCTTTTGAGATTACTGGGATCCTTCTCCTAGTGGCAATTGTGGGTGCACTTGTGCTCGCTAAGAAGGGTGGTTGATGATTACTGAAGCACTTGTGCTCAGCGCGATGATCTTTGTGCTTGGAACGTTCGGTGTCCTCGTGCGCCGGAATGCCATCATCATGTTTCTCTGCATTGAACTCCAGCTCAATGCAGTAAATCTAGCCTTCATAGCTTTCTCACGTCTCATGGGGATCGATGGCCAAGTGTTTGTATTCTTTGTGATGACAGTGGCGGCTGCAGAGGCTGCAGTTGGTCTGGCAATCATCATCTCGGTCTTTCGCCACTATGAGACGGTTAATGTGGACCACTTCAAACTCCTGAGGTGGTAGGCCCGATGTATAACGCTCTAGGCGTTAGTAGCGTAGAGAGCGGACAGGCAACGGTTGATGCTGTAGCACAGTTTCATCCATTCTTTCCTGGCCTCATTATTCTGCTTCCACTGATTGGCTTTCTTATCAATGGTGTGTTGGCCTTAAGCCACGCTCAGGCCTCTGCAGGTGCGGTACGACTAGGCGGTGAGCTGAACCTGGGTGAGGGTGATCATTTACCCGTGACACATAAGCTGCCTAGCTATGTGGCCCCCGGTGTAATGCTCATAGCATTCCTTATCGCTTGCGTGAATTTCGCACGGATGCTTGGTGTTGAGCTACACGATCCACACGTCATTAAGTACTGGACGTGGATAGCAACTGGTGCGTTCACGGTTGATGCGGCAATCCAACTCGATCAGTTGTCCATTTTGATGACCATGATCGTAACGGGTGTCGGTTTCTTAATACACGTATTTAGCGTTGGCTACATGCGTGACGATGCTGGGTACCCTCGTTACTTCTCCTACCTGAATTTATTCATCTTCTTCATGCTCGTACTCGTCATGGGTGCGAGCTACCCACTTATGTTTGTCGGGTGGGAAGGTGTGGGGCTCTGCTCATATCTGCTGATCGGTTTCTGGTTTAGCGATCGTGAGAAATCGGATGCGGGTAAAAAAGCCTTTATCGTCAACCGAATAGGGGATTTTGGTTTCCTAATTGCAATGTTCCTGCTATTCGGAATGTTCGGCACCCTAGACTTCGTTCCGTTATTCTCACAGGCAGATGACTTAGAATATGGTAGTGGGTTGGTAACAGCCGTCACCCTCTTCCTGTTCCTGGGTGCTGCTGGTAAGAGTGCGCAAATCCCCCTCTATGTGTGGCTTCCAGATGCTATGGCGGGACCAACACCTGTCTCAGCTCTAATCCATGCTGCCACGATGGTCACTGCGGGTGTATATCTTGTTGCGCGTTCGTCAGTGCTCTATGCGTTGTCACCGATTGCTAGTGCCACCGTTGCTGGAGTAGGGGTCCTGACTGCTTTATTCGCGGCCACGATTGCTCTCAAGCAGAATGACATCAAGAAGGTTCTGGCTTATTCCACCGTATCACAACTGGGATACATGTTCGTGGGTGTGGGTGTTGGAGCTTACGCTGCAGGGATTTTCCACCTTATGACCCATGCCTTCTTTAAGGCCCTGCTATTCCTCGGTGCTGGTTCAGTGATTCATTCAATGCATCACTCTTTACACCGAACGAATAACCATCAAGACCCACAGGACATGCGGAACATGGGAGGGTTGAGGGCCTTTATGCCGATCACCTGGACCACGATGTGGGTGGCCACTTTTGCGATCTCAGGCATTTGGCCTTTTGCTGGGTTTTTCTCTAAAGACGAGATCATTTGGCAGACTGCGGCTTTCGGAGGAGCCACTGAGGCCCCATACCCCGGACTTTACCAGATATATTGGGCCATCGCTCTGGCAGCAGCGATCTTAACTGCCTTTTACATGACCCGAATGATGGTCATGACTTTTCACGGATCGAGTCGAACGGGTGTCGAAGAAGTGAAGCACCTGCATGAATCTCCGCCAGTAATGTGGATACCGCTTATAGCCCTAGCGCTCTTCTCGGTGGTGGCTGGTTGGATCAACGTGCCAGAAGCACTTCGAGAGACTTTTGTAGGACTTGGCCCCCTGACCAGTGAGTGGCTCCACCACTGGCTCGAACCGATAACGGAACAAGCACATCATATTCAGGAACTAAATCTCGGCGAGGTTGCAGAACAGTCACCATTCGGCGGGGGAGAAGTCACTTGGGCATTGGTCTCGACGATACTCGCACTCGTTACAGTGCTGGCATCCTTCCAATTCTTGAGACGGCAGAACGTTAAGGTGGTGGCCGAAGATACTAAGCCGAGTGGTTTTTCCAAGCTTCTGTATAATAAGTGGTACATTGATGAAATCTATGACCGCCTCATCGTCCAGCCCCTGATAGAGGCTTCTCGTTTTTGCTGGAGGGTGATCGACGCCAGAGTCATTGATGGAGTAGTCAATGGTATCGGTTGGGCTGCTAGAGGCCTCGGCTTCATAGTGAGCATGTTTCAGACTGGAACAGTAAACATGTATGCTTTCGTATTAACGATTGGAGCACTCATCATTCTAGGCGTCTCAGTCTTCTGATGACGGCCTTACTCGACTTCGTCAGTTACTCCGACTGGGTGCTCCATACACTTATCTGGATGCCAATTCTTGGCATCGTACCGGTGCTCTTGTCTGATGAGCAACGGGTGAAATATGTGGCATTCTGGTGGTCAGCCGTTGTTCTTATCTTCAGCCTTGGGCTTTGGTGGGCATTCGACCCCACAGTGGGTGGTATGCAGATGGAAAGCGCGACTCCCTGGATTGAGTCTTGGGGTGTGAGCTACTCCTTAGGGATAGACGGCATCAGCCTTTTTATGGTGATGCTTACAACATTCAGTGCTTCGATATCAATCCTCGCATCCTTCAATTACATCCAGGATAGACAACGAGCTTTCTATGCTTTGATGCTGATCCTTGAAGCGGGTGTTGTTGGAGTTTTCCTGGCTACGGACCTCTTCCTGTTCTATGTCTTTTTCGAACTTACGCTCGTACCGATGTATTTCATCGTCGGTATCTGGGGTGGTGCACGACGGATATATGCCGCGATCAAGTTCTTTTTGTACACGGCACTAGGATCCCTCCTGATGCTCGTGGGAATTCTGTACCTCGTATATCGGGCAAAGATGTTCATAGGTGTTCCAACATTCGCGTACAGTGATCTTCTCCAAATACCTCTTAGCGGTGTAGAACAACTCTGGCTCTTTAGTGCCTTTGCGGTTGCATTTTCGGTAAAAGTTCCGGTATTCCCGCTTCATACATGGCTTCCTGACGCTCACGTAGAAGCTCCGACGCCTGGTTCTGTTATCCTAGCTGCTGTGCTGCTCAAGATGGGCACATACGGTTTTCTGCGGTTTCTGCTTCCACTCTTCCCGATTGCTGCCCAACATCCGGTAGTTGTTACTACGATGCTGGTTCTTGCCGTGATTGGAATTATCTACACAGCATGCGTAGCTGCAGTACAGTCCGATGCCAAGAAGCTTGTTGCCTATACTTCAGTTGCTCACATGGGATTCGTTGTTTTAGGAGTTTTTGCGCTGAATTTAAATGGCCTACAGGGTGGGCTTATTGTCATGATCTCACATGGGATCAGTACTGGTGCACTCTTCCTCTTGTTAGGCATGCTTTATGAGCGCCGCCACACACGGGAGATCAAAGAATTCGGAGGAATCGCTAGGGTGGCACCCTGGCTTGCGACCGCGTTCGTCATAACTGCTCTTGCATCGATTGGGGTACCAGGTACAAGTGGTTTTATTGGAGAATTTCTCGCTCTACTTGGGGCCTTCGAAAACCATAAAGTGTTGACTGTGATCGCTACACTCGGGGTGATTTTCGCAGCGTACTACATGCTCCCTATGGTCCAGCGAGTCTTCTTTAATCCGCTGGATAAGCAGGAGAACAGGGAAATTGAAGATCTATGCAAACGTGAACTCGCAATCCTCGCGCCTCTTTGTGCACTTATGATTTGGATAGGTTGGAATCCGACACCCCTACTGGACCGGATGGAACCCAGCGTTCAGGTGGTTCTTGAGCGTTTAAATGAGGCAACTCTTGAGGGGCAAGTTAGAGTCGAAGATGAGGTGAATGAGCCTCAAGTCATTAACGGTGGTCAAGAATAGAAATGGTCATCGATTTTAGTAGACAGATCCACTATGTATGGGCCCTCCTTCCAGAGATCATTTTGTGCGTTTCCGGGATGGTCATCCTGGTTGTGGGTGTCACTGGGAGGTACAGAGAGGCCCATCTGGCAGTAGAGGGCGAACTCGAGCCTGGTAGGTCTGACGATCTGGGATGGTTGGCACTCCTGAGCCTTTCGCTAGCGGCTGTAGCGAATGCATGGCTCTATGGTGTCACAGAAGTTGGTGTGAACTCGATGATCGCTGTGGATCAGTTCCGTCTCTTCTCCAACTGGATCTTTCTGTTGGCAGCGGTGCTGGGAATCCTGATCTCGTTTGCTTATGTCTACAGACAGCGACTTCAGGCCGGTGAGTTTTACGCCCTGATTCTTTTCGCAACTTCTGGGATGATGTTCATGGCTGGTGCGCGTGACCTCATCGTAGTCTTTCTAGGTCTCGAGGTGATGTCGATCGCGGTTTATGCTTTAACCGCTTTCAATAGGCGAGATAGAAAATCTGCAGAAGCCGGATTGAAGTACTTCCTTTTGGGCGCTTTTTCTACCGGGTTTTTACTTTATGGAATTGCGCTGGTTTATGGAGCTACGGGGAGCACGAATGTAGCGGTTATAGGCGAAATTATATCGAGTGGAGAGGGCTCTCAGAATCTTCTTTCTGCTGCTATTGCTTTGTTGACTATCGGCTTTGCATTCAAAGTATCGGCCATTCCATTCCATATGTGGACTCCGGACGTTTACGAGGGTGCTCCTGCCCCAGTTACCGCTTGGATGTCTGCGGCGGTCAAGGCTGCTGGATTCGTCGCATTCCTCCGAGTATTAATGGTCGGTTTTGACAGCATGTACCCACTCTGGTACCCGATCCTATGGTGGCTCGCAGCGATAACAATGGTTGGGGCGAATCTTATTGCCTTAGTGCAAACCAATATCAAACGCATGCTTGCATATTCAAGCATCGCGCACGCCGGATATTTGCTTGTGGCAATTGCCGCAGCCAATGAGACGGCATCGGCTGGGATGCTTTTCTACCTTCTCGTCTACACACTCATGAACATGGGTGCGTTCGCGATTGTTATGAGCGTGTCTCATCACTCCGAAAAACGGCTCTACATTGATAATTACGTAGGCTTTGGCTGGGCTCAGCCCCTGCTCGGTATTTTTCTCACGATCTTTCTGCTGTCGTTGGCTGGATTCCCAGGTACCGGTGGTTTCATGGGAAAAATCTACCTCCTATTGGGGGCTGCAGAATCAGACCTCTGGGCGCTATCGGTGATTCTGGTGCTGACCACAGTGCTATCCTACTGGTATTATCTACGCGTTGCCTGGGTCATGTGGATGAAAAATCCAGAAGTTGAAGGTCAACATGACCGCATCACTGTGCCTCTCCCTATGCGCTTTGCGTTACTAGTGAGTGTAGGCCTCATTCTGTACGTCGGCATACTCCCGAGCGGAACCCTAGAGTTTGCGAGGGCGAGCATTGAGGGACTCGGAACTTTTGGAGGTGGCCTGCTAGGCCAAGGCCCCTAATGAAATCGCACATTTTCCGACAATACGACATCCGGGGTATCGTTGGAGAGGATTTGGATCCCGAGGTTACTGAAGCGGTCGGTCGAGCTTTTGGGTCACGTGTTCGACGTGATGCCAGTTCGTCGTCGCCTACGGTCACAGTGGGGTGTGACAATCGCGCTACATCACCGGCCTTAGCCGAGGGTCTAATCTCAGGTATGCGTTCTGCGGGTGTTGATGTACTTGATGTAGGTACCGTTCCTACACCAGTGCTGTACTGGTCGGAGGTGACACTCGGTGCGGATGCAGGTGTCCAAATTACGGGTTCACACAATCCGCCCGAATGGAATGGGATCAAGATGACCTATGGTGGTAGCTCACTTTACGGAGATGCTATCCAAGACCTGCTTCGTTCCATTCAGGCATCAAACTTCACTAGCGGCTCAGGTGGGTATGAGCGGCTTACAGTGCTTGACCGTTATGTGGATGATATAGCTGGCCGGTTTAGTTTGGATCAACCGATGAGGGTAGCGGTTGACTGTGGAAACGGCACAGGATCAATCCTAGCAGTTCGACTGCTGGAGGCGATTGGGATTGAAGTGACACCGCTCTTTTGTGAATCGGATCCCACTTTCCCAAATCACCATCCCGATCCGACAGTTGACGAGAATCTGATCGACCTAATTCGTACTATTGAATCAGGCGATCATGACCTTGGGGTAGCTTTCGATGGTGATGCGGACCGGATCGGCGCTATTGATGACCAAGCTAAGATCATCAGAGGTGATATTCTTCTCCTCCTGTTTGGTCTCGATCTACTAAAGAAGAGGGGTCTGGGTCAAAAGCTCATCTTTGATGTTAAGTGCAGCCAGGTGCTTCCGGAGCTATTTAAAGAGGCTGGTGGTGAGCCCATCATGTGGCAAACGGGGCATTCGTTAATCAAAAAGAAGATGAGAGAAACTGGAGCTCTCTTAGCAGGGGAGCTATCTGGTCATATCATGATTGCCGATGACTATCTCGGATTTGATGACGCACTATATAACGCATGTCGACTGATAGAGATCATCAGTCATTCTGGGCGCACGCTATCAGAGATGATCTCAGATTTCCCGGAGTACAGATCGACACCAGAGATCCGCATAGATGTTACTGAAGATCAGAAGTGGGCAGTTGTATCTGAAGCCGAGGTCTACTTCAAAGAGAAATATGATGTGATCGGTGTAGATGGGGTTCGCATCTTATTTGGAGACGGCTGGGCGTTGTTGCGGGCATCGAATACGCAACCAGCGATTGTGGCCCGCTTTGAAGCTCGATCCGAAAGTCGTCTCTTAGAAATCCGAACTGAAATTGCCGAGTGGCTAACACAGGCTGGTGTGCCTTTCATTTGAAAAACCAATATTGAACATGTCGTCTAATCCAACTAGAAATCCGCTCTTCTCTGCGCTTCGTGGCGGCTCATTTTTTATTTTACTGGTCCTCTCAGTGGGTGCTCTTGCGAGTCTTTTTACTTTCGGAGCAAACGCCTACGTAGAAATTATGTGGCATACGGAAGTGGGTTACGGTAGTGTCTTTTGGAAAAGAGTTGTGTGGGAGTGGGGTGCTCGCATCGGAGTGGGGATCGGAGTTGGTTTGCTTGTATTCCTGAACTTGAGAGTAGTGGCAGCGACGTTAACCGGGATCCAGATCAAGCGTCGTTTTGGGAATCTAGAGATCTCAGAGCAGATCCCTAGCAGCTATGTTCTCATGGGTGTTCTAGGTATCTCAGCTCTTCTTGCGTTGTGGTTTGGTGCTGGGATTCCGAATAATCTTGGCCTCCAGGCCCTTCTCCTGAGTAATGCAAGCCCGTGGGGTATCACGGACCCAATCCTTGCTCATGATGTCAGTTTCTACGTCTTCTGGCTCCCGGTTCTGCTCAGTTTTCTGATGTTTGCTCTTATCCTCAATTTTCTTGTGATTTCAATTGTTATCGCGGGATACGCAGCAACTGGAGCGATCCGGTGGGGTGGGGGGAATTTTTACGCGGAGAATCGTGCTCGTCTGCACCTGGCTATACTACTGGCGTTCTTTCTGGTACTTATGGGGGTGCGGTTTTGGTTCGAGCGTTATGCGCTTCTTTTGAATGGGACTTCTGAAGTCAGTGGGATTTTTGGTTATACCGATGCACAAGCTCGGATACCCACCCTTCAGACTCTCGCAGGTATCTGCGTCTTTGCAGCTGTCGGGGTATTGTGGAGTGCCAAGAAGAAACTGGTTGGACTTCTGATTGGCTCGTTAGTAATGACCGGCCTAGCAGTAGGCTTGATTGGCCAAGCGTACCCTGGATTTATTCAGAGATTTCGGGTTGAACCAAATGAGCTTGAGAGCGAAACACCCTATATAGAATTCAATCTTGAATTTACGAGAAATGGATTCGGATTAGCTGCACTGGAACGGAAATCGTTTGAGTATGAAGTTGATGCAGCTATCGATTGGGCCAGTGCAGCTCAGCAATTTTCTGGGTTACCGGTCTGGAGCTCGGACGCTCTTCTAACGACGTACAGGGAGCTTGAAGCGCGTTTCCCTTACTACGATTTCCGAACTGTTGCCGTTGATCGGTACGATGGGCCCGAGGGTCCTGTTCCTGTTGCGTTGGCGGTTCGGGAGATTGAACCGCTCGGGATCCAAGATCCAAATTGGCAAAACCGTGTTTTGCGTGAGAGATATGTAGAAGGTATGGGAGCGGTAGCAAGCCTGGCATCTACGCGTACTCCTGAGGGTCGGCCTCCTATGCTGATCTCAGGGATTCCCCCTGAGGTCGCAGATGGTTCTTCGCGCCTTGAGGGACTTGATCTTGAGTTCTCTCAAGTATTCTTCGGTACACGAACCCAGGATTATGCTGTTGTGAACCCAAGTGCTGAGCAATTCCAAGCTCTTGACGGGACAGTTGGTGTACCCGGAGTGGATTTCCCGAAGGGGATTGAATTGGGTTCCCGCTTTACTACTGGGCTTCTGGCTTGGCGCTTCCGGGATTGGAACCTGTTGTTTTCATCAGAACTGAATAGTGAGAGCAACTTTATCTACCGTCGGCGAGTGGCGGACAGGATTCGGGCGATTGCTCCATTCCTTCTCATTCCAGAACAACCCTATCCTATAGTTGCGAATGGAAGGGTCATGTGGATGACTGAGGGCTTCATTGGAAGCCGAACTTTTCCGCTCTCATCAACGCAGTATCTCGGAGCATTTGGATCCGAGCTTACGTACGTGCGAAATTCAGTAAAGGTGCTTGTGGATGGAGTGACAGGGGAGGTGGCGTTTTATCGTGTACCGATTGATGACCCGATCTTGGATGCCTATCAACTCGCGTTTCCAGCGCTCTTTAGACCCATGACTGAGATGCCAGAGGAGGCACGAAAGCACCTTCGGTATTCTAGAGAGTTTCTTAACCT
>CAJWPN010000006.1:0-57190 GCA_913045345.1 uncultured Gemmatimonadales bacterium | reverse complement strand
TGACGCAAATGGGAGCGATGCGATTTGATGATTCTATGTAGCTTAGTCTGTGTGTTGGTTGGACTGAAATTAGCTTAGAAAGTGCAGATATTATGGCGGTGAGCATGCTCCTGGATTTCCCGCAAAGTCAGTGCTTTGCAGGGCCAGTTCATAGTCAACATGGGACAGCTGTCCCGAGGGCTAGGATGGAGCTTTAATGTCGATGCGATCAATGAGGTGGATCTATAGCCTGGCGGTAGTGGCTACTCTCGCTTCAACCGGGGCTGCCTCAGGGCAGGAGAGTGAGTTCCCTTATGCAATCGGCTCTTGGGCGATCAGGGATGTTCCCACCGGGATCGCGTATGGATCGGCAGTGACGGGGCTTTACCTACTGGGAGAGAATCAAGCAAACCGAGCGCGGACGTTCACAGCTGCTGATCTAGCTCCGTCCGGGGAGGTCGTGTTCTTCGACAGGTATGCGACTCGGCAGTGGTCTGACAGATGGGACTCTCTCAGTGACCATTTATTGTGGGGTATGGGTACGGCGACAGCAGCGTCCCTTGCTTTTGTCCTTTCTCAACAAGAGTCGAGTTCCAGAAGCGTCGCTGTGAAGAACACAGCTACCTTGGCGCTTATGGCAGCTGAACTGCTTCTGCTGAACAAAGGGTTCACGGACTTAGTGAAGGGAAGCGTCCGAAGGCAACGGCCTTATGTGCATAATCAAGAACTCAGCACTGAGGACAAACTCCGAGTGGCGAGAGAAGAAGACGATGTATTTCTATCTTTTTTCTCGGGACACTCCGCTGTTGCTTTTTCAGCGGCCGCCTTTGTATCGACTGTAGTATCAGATGCGACCGATGTGCCGGATTGGGCGAAACGCCTCGTGTGGGGAGGTACGATGTCCGCGGCTGCTTTAACAGCATACGCGAGAGTAGCCGCGGGTCGTCATTTCCCAAGTGATGTGATTGTGGGTGCTATTGTGGGTGCCGCGATTGGTCACCTTGTTCCGCGGAGTCATCGTTTAGGGGTTGATGCTCAAGTTCAGATTCTCAATCGTGGTTATGGGGGTATTGGCCTTGGACTTCAAATCCCGATGAGCTAAAGAATGGATTTTGCAGTTGCTTCTTAGGTTGGTTGGCTACCCGGTTGCCGAGGAAGGCAGTAAGCCTAGTTTTTCTAGGTAGGAGAACCGATGCGAGCTTTTCAATCCTCACTCTTCCTGACTTTGGCAGCTGCTGGCACAGTTGTGTCTTATGCTTGCTCAGGTTCAGACTTTGAAGCTGACGCATCCCTGGATCTATCCCAGACAGACGGACCGTATGAGTTGTATTACGACGACGGTCAATTAGAGGAGAAGGGGGCCTACAAGGGCGGGGAGAGGGACGGACCGTATGAGAGTTACCATCGGAATGGTCAACCTTGGATTAGTACGACCTATAAGGGTGGGCAGCGGGATGGACCGTATCAGGCCTATAACGAAGCCGGTCGATTAACTGAGGAGATGATCTACAAGGAAGGGGTAGCCGATGGTCCTTTCCAGAGATTTTTTGATGATGGTCAGTTGTGGATTTCAACGACCTACAAGAACGGTGAGTTCGATGGCCTGTATGAGCGGTATTGGGACAACGGTCAGTTAGAAGGCAAGGAGATCTATAAGGCTGGAGAATTGGATGGTCCATCCGAGCATTACTATAGGACTGGCCAACTTTGGGTGAAGTTACCGTACCAGGATGGCAGATTTGATGGCCTGTATGAGCGGTACTACGAGAACGGTCAACTAGAGGTCACGGAAACCTATAAAGATGGCCAATTACACGGGCCGTCTGATCATTATTACAGCACTGGACGGCTATGGATGAAGATTCCGTCTGAGAACGGGAAATTTGAGGGGCCGTTTGAGCGATATTACGAGAATGGGCAATTATTTGAGAAGGGGACGTACAGAGCGGGTGAACGGGATGGTCCTTACGAGAGATATAGGGATAACGGTCAACTAGAGGGTAAGGAGACCTATAAGGCCGGAATGGCTGATGGTCCCTATGAGAGATACCACGAGAATGGCCAGTTATGGGTTAAGGGGACGTATAAGGGTGGGGAGCGGGATGGTCCCTATGAGAGCTACCACGAGAATGGTCAGTTGTGGGTCAAGGGGACGTATAAGGCGGGTGCGCGTGATGGAGCCTATGAGGTGTATCGAGAGAATGGTCAGCTAGAGGAGAGTGGGATCTATAGGGCAGGGCAGAGGGTTGGTTCTGAGATGCGGTTGCCGAGGTAAGGAGCAACTTTAGCTTTATGGGTTAGGAGAGCTTATGCGAACCGGTTTAACTGTCTTTTTCTTGACCTTGGCGATCGCTGGTGCTGCGGCGCTTTATCTATGGCCGAGACCTGATCCCACCGTAGAGGCAGCCTTGAATGATGCCCTCCAGAGAGAGTTGCGCACGCGCGGGTATACTGGACTAGTTGAAGAGTCCCTCGAGGAGCGTCTTGGCCGGGCAGTTGACTTAAAGCTAGCCGATGTAGGACGCTTCCTTTTCTTCGATCCTGTGCTTTCGTTGGCTGGAGACAATAGCTGCTCAGGCTGTCACGGACCCAATGTAAGTTTCAATGACTCTAGGCCGATCTCGATAGGCGTTGGCAATAACGGTGTTGTTGGCCCCGGGCGTCGTGGTCCACATAACCAGCGTCGTGCTCCGTCTCTTATCAATGTTGCATTCTACCCTCGTCTCATGTGGGACTCGAGATTCATGTCTGTTGCGTTCGATCCTTTTAATAACGCGCAGGGGTTTGTTTTTCCTGAACCAGAGGGCAGTTCCTTATCGTATATGGACCACCTGCTCGGTGCCCAAGCATTTACGCCTGTGGTGAACCGGGTCGAGATGGCTGGCTTCCAATTCTCAGGTGATAACGACGCGATGAGGTCTGAAGTTGCTCAGCGTGTGAATGCTATCAATGAGTACCGTAGGCTGTTTGGCGAAGTGTTCCCTGAAATTCGTGCCGGGGAGCTTCTTCGCTACGAACACATCGCGCTCGCGCTCGCTGAGTTCCAGTTCACGCTTACTAGAGCAGATGCCCCGATTGATCGCTTTGCTCGTGGTGACCACGATGCAATGACGGTTGATCAAAAGCGCGGTGCACTTCTGTTCTTCACTCCAGATGTGCGGCCACCTGCTTGTGCGGAGTGCCACAAGGTTGATGCTTACGCGAACGAAATGTTTAGTGATTTTGAGCCGCATGTGCTTGCTGTGCCTCAAGTATTACCAGCATTTCGTAATGCGCGGTTTGACGGTCCAGGTGAAGACGAAGACTACGGATTAGAGCAGCAAACAGGGAATGAAGCAGATCGGTACAAATTCAGAACCTCTCCCCTACGAAACTTGGCATTCCAGCCAGCGTTCATGCACAACGGTGCTTATGTGTGCTTAGAAGATGCCGTCAGGCATCACCTTGAAGTTGATGATCTTGCCAGATCATATGAACTCGACAATCTAGACCCCGACATACGGGCCTCACTGGGCCCAGTAGAACCGATGCTTGGAAGGGTCGCGGAGCTAATCGATTTATCCCAGCCACTACCTGATGACGAATTTGATCAGGTCCTAGACTTTGTCCTAAATGCTCTAACCGACCCCGGTGCACACCCAGATTCACTACGTGCTTTGGTGCCGGCGTCCCTGCCTAGTGGTCTTCCTCTGCACCATTTCGAATGGGGGATCCAGGCGCCAAAGGGGTGCTAGAATAAGCTGATTCTCTAGCAGCGCGGGTGCTTTTATGCATGTGCGTCCTCCTTTCTGTCCTCGCGCACCCCACGTACCACCAATATGATCAAGTGGACTGAACAGATCTTCATAAACCACCCTATGTGGCACTGAGGCAAGCATCATGAAGCGTTTCGCTGGCATTCTAACCGTTCTCGCCGTCCTAGCTCCGGGCTATGTAACTGCCCAACAGCAGGAATCCTATGACTACTGGCGTTCTCAGAGGGATATGGTCCGCTATGGTCAGCAGGCGATCTTCATGTGCAATGGTTTATTCACGTCCAACCGCACAATCGACCAAGTATTTGCACAAGAACTAGCGTATTTGGATCAGCCTGTGGGGACACCTAACGGTGGTGACTATGAAATTGACCGGGCCCGCCGAGCGGTCGCGATCGGTGCCCCTGGAGGAACGCCAGTTATGCGTGCTGCCTTCAGGGAGGGCCTTGGATGCATAATCCTCGCACCAGATCAGACATTCGAGGACATCGAAAGCCTGCCGATACTAGATACTCCACCTCTGGAGGGTGATCCGGATAAGATCCCGTGGCCTGACGGTGACTTGATTGAGGATCAGAACCTTTTGCCGAATGTGAATGCGGCCATCCTTGAGGATGCATCGAACTGGGCTTTTGAGCGCACATCACCAGAGCAGGTGACGCTCAGTCTCATTGTTGTGCATAAAGGGAAAATCATTCATGAGCGTTATGCACCTGGGTTTGATATTTCTACCCGGACGAGGACATGGTCCACCGCGAAAAGTATAGCGGTGACGCTTATCGGTATGCTTGCTGACCAGGGAAAACTTGCTCTTGATCAACCGCTAGGGTTTGACTGGTTCCCTCGTGCCCAGTCACCAGCCACAGATCCACGGAATGCGATAACGCTCCGAAATGTCCTGAATATGTCTAGTGGACTGCACACAGTGGACAATAGTGGCCTCGAGTATGCGACTGGTTCCGGAATGTCCTATTGGGCAGGTGCGAGCTCCGTACGAGGTGCATTAAGTCGAGCGCTGATCCGTAAACCCGACACGATGTGGGACTACGAAAACTATGATACCCTGCTCGGTGTGTACGCTATGAAGTTGGCGATTGGGGACGATCAGAAATACTTGGAGTTTCCGCGCTCGTCTCTGTTTGATCGGATTGGGATGAGGAATACACTCCTGAGTGTAGACCGTTTTGGGGATTTTGTTCTGAGTAGCCAGGTCTATACGAATGCACGTGATTTAGCGCGCTTCGGTATGCTGTATCTGCAAGGTGGCACATGGCATGGTGAGCGCCTTCTCTCTGAGGACTGGATTAACTTTGTCCGCACTCCCGCTGCGGCGACCGTTGGTCGTGGTGGCCAGTATGGTGGTCAGTGGTGGCTTGTCCCTGAGGGTCGCGACGACGTTCCAGTGGATGCGTATTCTACTGCCGGAAATCGTGGACAGTACGTTGTAGTTGTCCCATCACATGACTTGGTTATCGTGCGGCGGGGCCTCGACTACGGTCGCCAGGGTTTCAACCGATGGGACCTTACTAGAGAAGTGCTCAAGGCAATAGGAACTGTCTCAGATAGTAGGTAAGAAGCGCGATAATACCACTTGTGAACCTCGGATTCGGGATATTGTAGACAATTGACTGTGTCTAAGTCCTGCGCTTTTCCGGTCCAATTGGATAAGTTCTTCACCGCTGCAACCCTTTTATTCCGAGTGTAGGCTGGTACCTGATCGGTATGTTCAAAACGGGTTATATCCTGAGTCGCCGAGCGGACCTAGTGTGGTTTCTGGGCCTCCCCTTCGTGGCGGTCCTGATTGCTCTTGGTTTCCAGCGCTGGCTGCCGTACGTAGCCGTTGCGTCTATCAACCTGTGGATCACGATCCCACATCACTACGCTGGCTGGGTTCGTTCCTACGGTATGCCTCAAGTCTGGGAACGCTTTAGGGAACGGCTGATTGTTGGGCCATTCCTGATTTTGATTTTGACGGGTGTGGGCCTGATCTGGGCCCCGATTACACTACTTCTCCTCGTCACAGCTTGGGATCACCAACATAGCGTGATGCAGCAACACGGCTTGTCTCGAGTCTATGATTTCAAAGCAGGGGCTGGCCTGCCGTCGACTGGCCGCTTCGATATCACTCTGCATTTCGTGCTTTATGGCTTCATGTTTGTGCACGCGCCGATGTTTCGTTTCTTGTGGATCCGAGAGATGCACAGGATGGATATTCCAATATCGGCTGGATTCGTTGAGGGTCTCCTCGCGGTTAGCTGGGTTGTACTGATTGTATATCTAGTCATCTATGCCTGGCATATACGGCAGACGATCTTAAATGGTCAGCCAATTAACCCGATCAAGTATGCGTTCATCGGTGCGAGCTACTTCCTTTGGTATTTTGTTGCCTGGAACACAAACTCGATTCTCCTATATGCGGTCGCTCACCGCATTATGCATGGGGTTCAGTACATCGTAATGGTGTATTCCTTCATGCGGCGCACTGCGGATGTTCCAGCATCAAAGCCAGGATTTTGGAGCCGGGTAGTTGGTCAGGGGAAACTTCGTTGGTTCCTGGTTGGAGGTGCCGCCTATGCACTACTGTTCCAGCTCTTGATCAATTATCCGCTGGACGAGTTCGGCTTCGGGGTCGTGAATTTTGCGCCGTATCCGGCGATACCCCAGTTCAATCTTCCAGCTCTAGATTATGAAGCTTCCTATGGGCTTTTTTCGCAGATGATGGTCTATGCTTACGGTATGATGCATTACTATCTGGACTCGTTCATATGGAAAGTTCGAGATAAACAAGTTCAGGCTGGGCTCTGATGGCTGTGTTACAGAGATACCGGATGCTAGTGATCGTTTATGTGATTGTTCTAGGGATTGGCGCACGCGAATACCTCGTTTCGCGTTCTAATGGAACGGTCGAGTGGCTCGGTGGTTGCCAGGCATCAGCCGCTGCTTGTTCTAGCACAGGCACGCAGACGCTAGGGTCTTCAGACGACTCATTATTCTGGATGCGTCATGCGAAGATGACGGAGGTGGTTGCTCAGCTTAACCCAGAAGATCCGGATACTGATTTCTTGCTGGGGATGCAGGCACTCGCAGAAGGCGACGTTGAGGGGTCGATCCGTCGACTCGAAGAAGCGCTAGAGGGTGGCGTAAAGCATAACAACTATTTGCTTCAATACTACGCACAATACGAACTGGAACGAGGAGCAGACTGGCGCCGGGTGAACCTTGCTGTGAACCGATGGCGCATCAACCATCCGTTCTCGTCAGATCCGCTTACGATTCCTCTCGGTGCCGGCCCGGAGACCCCTCAGGACGAGAATGATATGTACGAAGCCCTTGAGGCTATTCCATGGGTGGCCGGTTCGCAGCTTGAGTCTTTTGTCTTGGAAGACCAACCTCGCTGGCAGATAGCACTGACGTTTCAACCTGGGGAGACTGTAGATGTGAGGGAGGCGATTGAGGCGGTAACTCTTTTATCACTCCCTCCGAATGATCGGCCGCGTTTTAGAGTGCAATGTAGTACCCTGGTTGATTGCACTATGGTACCGCGCTGAGGTCCCTTACTCCCCAATAAGCCCTACATTCAGCAGAGTATTCGCTGGCTCAACCGGACAAGATCTTATGAAGAAGACATGTTTTGCTCTTTTTGTACTCATAACAGTGAACGTTCTTGGTCAGGATATTCAAGGTCAGGTATTCCCGACTGATGATTCCGTCATCCAGAATATGTGGGAGGAGGGCATGGAGGGCGGTTCTCAAGTTGTAGATTTGGCTCAAGCACTTCTTGATTCGATTGGCCCTCGACTAATGGGTTCGCCCGGCTTTGATGCGGCAGGGGACTGGCTGATTTCCAACTACACTGCCTGGGGTATCGACGCTGAAAAGCAAGTATATGGTACGTGGACCGGTTGGGAGCGTGGCTACACACACCTCGATCTCGTTGCGCCTCGCCAGCGAACACTAGAGGGAATGATCCTCGCCTGGAGTCCGGGTACTGATGGCCCTATTGAGGGTGAGGTGATTGTACCGCCTCTGTTCACAAATTCTGATGAATTCGAGGCATGGTTGCCTGAAGTCGATGGTCGAATTGTAGCGATCTCATTAGCAGAGCCGACCTGCCGTGAAGACCAGTCGTGGTTGGACCATGCCACACCTGAGTCTTTCCAGGAGATGAATAACGCTAGGGATGAAGCAAGACAGGCATTTTCGATGTCAACACGGGCCATGGGGCCTGGCGCTCCTGAGAGAATTGCTGATGCTGGTGCGATCGCAGTTCTAACGGGGCGTTGGTCTGCCGGTTGGGGTGTAGACAAGATCTTCAGCTCTCCGACGGCGGGCATACCGGGGGTCCATCTGAGTTGTGAGGACTACGGACTCGTTGCTCGCCTCGCTGAGCGGGGACAGTCACCCAGAATCCGGATTGACGCTCAAGCTGAGTTTTTCGGTGAGGTTCCTGCATTCAATGTCGTTGGCACAATTCCCGGCACCGAGTTGCCCAATGAGTACGTGCTGCTGAGTGCGCATCTTGACTCTTGGGATGGCGCTTCAGGTGCGACCGACAATGGCACTGGTACAATCATGATGCTTGAGGCGATGCGGATTCTGAAGGCCACATACCCGAACCCGCGTAGGACGATCATGGTGGGGCACTGGGGAGGTGAAGAGCAGGGACTGATCGGTTCGACAGCGTTTGCAGCTGACAATGCAGAGGTTGTCGATGGGCTACAGGCTGCGTTTAACCAGGACAACGGTACTTGGCGAATCGATTACATAAGGATGCAAGGCTTTACGGGTGCCGGAGCACATTTCGGGAGATGGTTTTCAAAAATTCCAGTGGAGATTACAGGTCATATAGAATTGGATATTCCCGGGATTCCGGAGACCGGTGGAAGCGATCACATGTCTTTCATCTGTAAGCCTGCTCCGGGGTTCCGCCTACAGTCGAACTATCCGGATTATCGACAATACACATGGCATACCAACCGGGACACGTTCGATAAGATCGTCTTCGCAGACCTCCGGAATAACGCTACGCTTGCTGCGATGCTTGCGTATCAGGCGTCGGAGGACCCAGAGCGAGTGTCCTCAGAGACACGAGTCTTGCCCACAGACCCGCGTGGTCAACCTGGACGATGGCCCCAGTGTCGGCCGCCTAGGCGAAGCCCAGGTGGTTAGGCGTGATCTAGAAAATTTGGTTTGATGCCGTATTCAAGATTCTAAGCAGGAGATACAAAAGATGCTCAAACGGTCTGTGGTTATCGCTCTGATACTTGTATCTGCAGCTGGCAGTTTAGTAGTTGCACAGGAGGGTGGACTCCTCACTCCCAATACGGCGTTGGACGTTATGTCGGGAAGCATCGTGGATGTGACCTCAGATGGCCGGTGGTTGGTGGTCACAGTGCAATCTCGTAGGGACCGCACCGATGTTGATCATATGCGTTTCGGAGACCCGACCTACGTAAGTCCTGCAAGCACACGTGTACTCCTAGTCGAAACCACATCTGGTGATCAAGAGTGGCTATTTGCCGATCCGGTGAGGATTAGAGGGCTTACATGGTCACCTGACGACACTCAGCTTGGGTATTTCTTGATGGAGGGGGGGCAGTACCAGCTTAGGTTGTACGACATTGAATCTGGGAACACGAGATCCATCAGCCTTGGCACCGCCAAAGAGATATCATCGAACTCACCCCTTATTTGGGCACCGGATGGATCGTCTGTGCTTCTTTCACTAAGGCCGGAAGCATGGGCAGAAGAGGCACAACAGGCATTTAGTGTAATAACCTCCGGTCCCGTCGTTATCCAAGACTCTCGGAATGATTTCCTTGCTTGGGATAGAGTTAGGAATCTCGCCAACCGACAGGTAGCCGCGCTCGTGAACGTCAGCAGTGGAGCGGTCGAGGAAATCCTCTCAGAGGGTGACGTGCAGGGTCTCCGGTTTGGGGAATCTGGAGACTTCGTGACCTATACCTCTGTCAAACCACAAAAAACAGCATACGAGAGAAACGAGGGCACGGAGTATGAAATCCTTAAGCTGGTGCTCGACGGATCAGCTCCGGAATCGATCATAGCTCCAAGTGAGCGCCGCACAAACCCAAACTGGAATGAGGCTGGGGATGCTTTTGTTTACAGTGAGGAAGGAAATGTTTTCCTGAGAGAGCTCGAAGAAGACAGTGCAGCTAATCTTACCGAGCAACATCGTGTTTCGATGTCTGAAGACGATTCTACCAAGATGAGTTTCTCACCAGTGAGATGGAGCCCTGACGACCAGAGTATTCTCATGAGTTCTCAGACGGGTTGGCATATCCTCGACACAGATTCCCATGGCCTTGAGCTTGTCTTGCCGCTTGAAGAGGATGAGGAATTGCGTCCTTCGCGGTCCGTCCAATCGTGGAGTGAAGACGGTCGCTATATCTACTTCACGTACTCAGCTAGTGACGAGTGGCAGCGAGGCTTGAAGCGTCTTGATCTTCAGTCAGGCTCCGTTGAAACCATGGTGCTCGATGAAAACCTCTACCGCTCCTTCAATTTCTCAGATGATGGAAGCACAGTCATCTATCGTATGTCGGACGGTAATCGTCCGGATGAGATTTGGGCCGCTAGTGGGGACTTCAGCGAGCGTAAGCAGATGACTGATTTAAATCCTCAGCTTTCTGACCTTCCACTCTCGAAAACTGAACTCATCGAGTATCTCGATATAGACGGAAATACGCTCTACGGAATCCTCTATTACCCCGTCGGCTATGAGCCTGGCCGGAAATACCCGCTGGTAGCAGAGATCTACGAGCAGTTCTTCGATAACGGTTATAACGAGAATATGAACCTTATCACTGCTCAGGGTTGGTTTGGCTTCAGACCTTCTGTGCAGTTTGAAGAAGGTTTTCCAGGGGAAGCTTGGCTCAAAGCGGTCCCATCTGCGATCAACAAGCTTGTTGATCGCGGCATAGTCGATAACGACAAAATCGGTGTGTACGGCCAGAGCTACGGTGGTTACGCAGTGAATTTACTGATTACCCAGACCGATCGTTTTGCGGCTGCAGCAAATGTGTCCGGCAAAGTGAATATCATCTCATTTCTGGGCGATAGCCCCAGGATCACCACTCGTAACTATCGTGCGGCTGAGATTGGCCAAGACCGGATTGGTGCCACTTTGTGGGAGCAACCACAAAAATACATAGAACATTCAGCGATCATGTTTGCAGATCGCATCAATACCCCGCTACTGATGCTTTCCGGTGAAGGAGACTGGAATGTACCTGCAACGAATCAGCGGGAGATGTACTATGCGCTCCGTCGGCTCGGAAAAGAAGTTGTTTGGGTGAACTATATGAGTGGAGGCCATGGGGCGGGGCGGGCGAGTTCTGCTGAGGACTTTGTGGATCATTGGGAACGGATGTTCGATTGGTTCCGGGAGCATTTCGATGAGGCCAACGGGGATCGCCCTATTTCTCAGGGTGAATCCTGAGACTCAACGGATGAGATGTCATTTGTTTGGTCTTCGAGCCTGAGTTACCCGCTAAATTTCTCACCAAACCTGAGAAGCACTGAACTCACACTGTCCTGGAATAGTGTGACGATATAGAGCCTGTCGTACTCCATCTCAGCGATCGGGGTACCCGCTTCTCCACCTAAGGCTTCAACGAAGCCCGGTGTCGTATTGGAGTGTCCTAAAACCAGATGCCGTCCCGGAGTAGCAGCTATAAGCGCTGCTGCCGCAGCCAAATCTCTTGCATCGTACAAGTTGATTGTGAGGCCAGTAGCTTCTGCTGTGGGTTCACCTGTCGAAAGTGTCCGCTTGTAGTCAGTTGAATGGATATGTGTTAGTCCGGCATCCTGAAGTATCTCGGACAAAAGCCGTGACCGTGACCACCCAGCGTCTGAAATCGGAGGATCGTTTGTACCGTCCTCTGCTCGTTCGGAGTGTCTCACAAGGTAGATGACAATTGACTCTTCTTGACCAGTGACTCCATGTGGAGTGATAACAAGAAGGACTATGAACCACAGAAAGCTTAGACGCCGCATCGTAAATGTCTCGCTGGTTTGATCAGGCAGAATCGTGTCGCCCCAACCCCCCACAAGTCAAATTCTCTAGGCTAGTTGGAATGGGGTGGTCGAGGACTCTGAATACACTAGAGGACTGGGGAGAATTGGGCCCATGAGTTAGGATTGGGATGAGCGTGTGAGTGAGGATCGCCGATGGCTTATGCCACCGGAGGAAAGTCCGAGCTCCGCAGGGCAGGGTGCCGGGTAACGCCCGGGCGCTGAGAAGCGACGGAAAGTGCAACAGAGAGTAGACCGCCGATGGCCGCTTGCGGCACAGGCAAGGGTGAAAGGGTGCGGTAAGGGCGCACCGGGCTTCCGGTAACGGGAGTCGCAAGGCAAACCCCACCCGGAGCAAGGCCAAATAGGGGACAGGGAGTTGCTCGCTCCAACTGAGTCCCGGGTAGGCCGCACGAGGCTGCCGGCAACGGTAGTCCTAGAGGAATGATCCTCCCCCGCGAGGGGACAGAACTCGGCTTATTTCGCGCGCTCGTCTGACGGCGCCCGTCACCTTACGGTGGCGGGCGTCGACTTATTCCTGCCCTGGTTTCTAGCTTGACCGGTAGGGTGGTTACGCGATCTTGATCCTCGATTGCGCCCGTAGCTCAGCTGGATAGAGCGCGTGCCTCCGGAGCACGAGGTCACAGGTTCGAATCCTGTCGGGCGCACTGGTAGTAAAGCTATTAACCGCAAGGGTTTCCGGACTTTGGGGTTGTCTGGGTCTGTCTTGGATTTGAGGGCCTAGTCGCCCATAAGTCGCCCAAAGAATCACTTTCGTAACGATTTCCGGCGATTGGTCGAATTCTGCCAGTGAAGACCCCCAGTACCGTACACCCCCCTATTTGGTCGCCACTCGCCTCTGACTATAGAACAGTATTTTGCGTGAGGGATTTTTTAATTTCAAATTGGCTAGGAGTCCCAGCACTCAAAAAAATTCTGCAAAAATTTCGAGTTAATAGGGAGTGCCAGATGTATAAAGTTCAAAACTGGAAAGATATGAATTCGTGGTCGAAGTTTTTCGTATTCTTTCTCCCAATTTGTACAGTTGTAGTGCTTGGCATTGGTGTTAGAGAATATTTATCAGGTGATTTGAATAGAGATTATTTTTATCAGCTATTCCTGTTTTTCCTTCTGGTGTTTTCAGTCTGTGGGATGTTTGGTTTGTTTGTAAAAACTGAGCGGTAGGAGTCCCAACCTCCAAAACATTTCTACCAAGAATTTCAAGCCTGACGGTGTGGTGCTCCCGAATAAGTTGCGGTCCTGCAGGGGCGCCTAACATGTTTAGGTAACCCAGTTGTTGGTGTACGTGGGGTAATCAGGTTCTAAAGCGGGGGACTTATGAGCGTAGAAAAGATCCGGGCTACGACAGTTCTACACTTGTTTTGGATATTGGCCTTTGCGGGTGTCGCGACGGCACAGACCAGCAGTGGAGGTCTGTTGGCGTCTAGTGAGGCGGAAACAGCTCCTAGCTTCTACGTGGATGTTCTGCCGGTCTTCCAGAATAACTGTGTGGACTGTCACCGTCCGAATGCCCCGGATGTCGGTGGAATTACAGCTCCGATGTCACTGATGACCTACGCTGAGGCCTATCGATGGGCTCCCCGGATCAAGCGGGCGCTCGAGAGCGGCTACATGCCTCCATGGGGCGCTCATGTCCAACACAAGGGCACCTTCAAGGATGAGCGCTATATCGATGATGCTGACAAGGAAACCGTAATCGCTTGGGTGGATGCCGGAGCTCCTGAAGGCGAGACTCCGGAAGGGGCATCGCCATCAGAGTCAACCACGCTGCTTGAAGATTCAAAGGAAGGATCAGGTCGAGGCCTCACAGGCTGGTGGATTGGTGAGCCCGATCTCGTTGTTGAGTTCGAACAACCGGTGCACGTACCGGATTCCGTGCAAGATTGGCAGCCCACGTTCAATATGCCGGTACCGGACGGTGCACATACGGAAGCAA
Source organism: uncultured Gemmatimonadales bacterium (assembly GCA_913045345.1). GTDB lineage: Bacteria > Gemmatimonadota > Gemmatimonadetes > Longimicrobiales > Gaopeijiaceae > UBA1142. The sequence goes on along the minus strand of CAJWPN010000006.1, from coordinate 43,465 downwards.
AGTGGATTTCGAAGGCTGAACTTCGTCCTGGGGGTCCATGGGTTCACCATATCGTGTCGAGCCATATGGGAGTCGGCGTTCCCGGTCGTGGGCCGTTCACCTACCCTGAGGGTTGGGGCGTTCTACTTCCTGAGGATCCATATATCACCACAAATATGCACTACCATAAAACCCCCGGTCCGGGTTCGGCCGTGGAGGATCTTACCAGGGCAGGATTCTTGTTCTATGAGCCCGGTGACGTGATTGACTACGTAGTTGATACGGATCTCAATTTTACGACACGCTTTGTAATTCCTGCCGGTGATCCGAACTATGAGGTGAAGCATCAGCGGCCATTTGAGGAGGATACTTACCTCCTATCCCTCGGGCCGCACATGCATCTGCGTGGTAAGGCCATGAGGTACGAGCTTGAGTATCCAGACGGTAAGATGGAAACCCTACTCTGGGTGCCGGACTATGACTTCAATTGGCAGTTCCTCTACGAATACGAGGAACCGCTCTTCGTTCCGGCAGGCTCAAGGCTCCACATGACCTGGTGGTTCGATAATTCAGAAGGGAATCCCAACAATCCTGATCCAACGGCGGAGGTTGTATACGGAGCTGAGACTACGGATGAGATGGCAAACGCCCGTATCTACTTTGCCCCAGCGACCCCGCGAGGCATCGTTGTAGGAGAGAAGATTCCTGAGGAGCTTCTCAGGGCAGCAGAAGCAAGAGAAGCCCAGCGTAGAAGGCGGATCTCAGCTCAAATGGGTCGCGGTCGAATGTAAGGAAGAGGCACCTATTTCCTTAGTTAGCAGCCCCTGATCTGACGGGTTGCCCCAGATACTTATTGAGCCAATCAGAGATTTCACCCACCATCTGGTTACGGGGCAGTGGGAAATGTCCGGCACTCATAATGACGTGACGCTTATCTTCTGCAGGTGTCCCTAATCGATCGAAAAGCGATTCTTGGCTTGTTATCGGGAATACGTAATCACCTGAGCCGTTAAGCATCAGTGTTGGTCGTACGATCCGGTTCACATAGCTGTTTGTTGCTGCTCCGCCCCCACTAATAAAAATGTTATTCTTGATGCGAGCTTCAAAAGGTACAGAGGCTAGAAATCCAGAAGCCCCATAACTGAAACCCAAGTAGATGACCTTCTCTTGATCCAAGTCAGGACGAAGCGTGAAGTAGTCGATCAATCGACCAAGATCGATTCTCCAGTGTACCCTTCGCTCAGCTAGTGCGCGGCTCGCGGCTGCGGGTGTCTGGGCCACAGTCGAGAGGTCAGTACTTTTCCTTTCGTACGAACCATCAAAGGCTGGTATAACGAGCGCTCGTCCACTCACCGGCAAGAAATCGAGCAGGTAAACCGCGGGATCGAAGTCAGTCAGCGGTGTCAGGATGCTGTAGGCATTGGACCCAGGGGAAAACATCACTGGCTGATATGGAGGATCGAAACCCTTCGGTACGTAGATCAGAAATTCCATGGGTTCAGTGCTGTAGCCGGTATTGATCCGCACCGTCTCCCTGATCCACTGGTTATCAGAATCATCGACCGCAATAATTTCTGGCTCCAGGTTGGCTGGACTGTAGGCGAACTGAGCAGAAATCACCTCGTAGGTCTCATCCGACATCGGCTCAGTGGGGATATTGGATGCCGTTGTCCTTGGGATTGGGTCTGAGAACGATGCTGCATCTTGGGGATCCAGCAGCTTAACTAAGCGGACACCGTTTAAGTCGGAACGACTGAAGTGAGGCTGGGCCACGCGTTGGGTCGCCCAATATGTGGGTTCACGATAGGACCCCCCTAACGTCATACCCCCTTGTCCCCATTCATTCAAGATCCACTCACGTGCGTTACCAGTTTGATGGATGCTGCCGTATGCGCCACCACCCTGTTCAGAACCGACAGGGTGCAGTGCCTCCCTGTCGAAGTTGCTTGTGCCTACAAGACTTGGCATCAGCGAAGCAGCGATCTCAGAGGGTGGGTAAGCCGCCCTAGCCCAGTGTGTGAGGGTTGGTAAAGATTTTCCTCTAAATTGCGCGTATGCGGTTGCCTCATACCACGAGATTCCGGTCACCGGGTGATCATCTGTACCAGGTTTGTATGAACCGAATTCCCAGGTCGCCGGTCCTGGTTGACCCGTGGCGTCAACCATCAGATTTGAGGCATCCTCCCAGTCCACTAACTCCCCTTCGAAGTTGAACTCAAGATTCGACCACAAAGAAGGATTTGAATACCCTCCTGCATCAACGAACTCCTTGAACTCGAGATTCGATACTTCCGATTTGTCAATCAAGAAGGCTTCAACTGGAATGGCGCTTACGCCGGATCCGAGTATTGCAGGGACGAATTGGCCGGCAGGTACGTAGACCATCTCTGCTGGTACGTCTTCCTCTGGAACAAGGTCAAAAGCCGCCTGTTCCCCTCCAAACAAGCCGCTAAAATCAGGGGGGACATTGGAGAATTGAAGGCTGGGGTTCGCATCGTTTAGAAATAGTGGGGCATAGCCTTCCATCTCAATTCTGACCGACAGCCTAGTGGCCGGGAGTGAAACCCCTTGAATGGGTGTCTGGCCCAGGGAAATCCAGGGTGCTTCTATGTCCTCATATCCCCGCCAGTGGACTTCCGCACCTGCCGGATTCGTTTCGAGTAAGATCGGTGGGGCTTCGAATGTTTTGAGTTCGTTGGGGATAATATCAAATAGAGGAAAAACCCCACGAATTCTGTCTGCTACTCGCCATGCGCCGAGGTTATCATCGCCTGAAACCGCTTCACTCAATTCTGGTAGAGCTGTTCGGTTTACCCATAGATAAACGCCTCCCAAATAACCCGTAAGAGCAAGCGCAGCCACACTGACGGTGGCCCATACGAGTCGCTTTCGGCCCCCCGAGGCTGACACTCTGGATACAGCATCGGGTGTGGCTTCGTCTGAGGTGTCAGCCTCTAACTGTGCCGCGATCGTTGCAGAGATCTCTCGGGTGATCTCATCTTGCAAAGCGAAGATGTCCGATAGTTCTCGGTCGTAATTTTGAGCCCACATATGGTGGTCTGTGGCCGCGTTGATTAACTGCGCAGTTACACGGACTCTATTCTCGACCTTTCGTACACTGCCCTCCAATACATAGCGCACGTTCAGGTCCTCACCTACCTGACGAACGTCAACCGATTGATCCTTATAGACGAATGAAGAGTTGCGCGAGACTACAGAGAGTTGTGGGTGGTTCTGGAGACCGGTCAGCAAGTCCTCGCAGATACCGATAACGAAATGATCCTGTGATGGATCGTCAGAGAGATTTAGGAAGGGGAGGACTGCGATGCTCCCCTCGGGTGCTGTCTGGCCTCTGGCTGACTTCCTGGTACTTGTTCGTTGAATCCCTTGAGGGGTTAGATCGAAAATCCAAGCCAGAGCGACTGCCACGGGGAAGCCTATGACAGCTAGAACTATGACGCCCCGAAGGAGGCTTGTCGGGATGGCGAAGGTCTCAAATACAATCTCACAAACCTGGACCACTACCCAAGCGACAACGGCATAAATCGCGCTAACCTTGAAAACCTGGCGCTCTCTGAGTTCAGTGAAGATGCCAGTTCTGTTTCCGTTATCTGTCATGAGGTCATGTCTTTGGGAGAAACTCTCTATTCAGAACTATCGCCTCTGGCTGCTTTCCTGTGCAGGTAGGGTTGTTACAGCGCCAAGGCCAATCGTGAATGCCATAGCTAGGAAGCTTGCTTGCTTCATTGCTAATCCCTTGGTGCATGAATCTGGTCACAACGCTGTCTGCGATGCTTGATCGCAAGATACGTGGTAGTTCCGATCAAGCCCAGCGATTGAGCAGCTAAGGCTCTACAGTGCTGGTAAGGAGGACTACCTGGGTTGGTCTCCGATGACGGTCACGCGGTAACCGGAACGAATGTTCGGAAAATAATCCCAGATCGCGTAGTGCTGTGTACATCTGTTATCCCAAAACGCAATCGAGTTCTTCTTCCATTTGAAGCGGCATTGGAACGCCGGATCTTGCACATGAGCAAAGAGGAACTTCAGTACCGCATCACTCTCTGCCTTGGGGAGTTCAATGATATGCTGCGTGAACATTGAATTCACATAAAGTGCCTTCTTACCAGAGACGGGGTGAGTCCGGATCACTGGGTGTTCGGCGGTTGGGTAAGTTCGACCTCCGTCATCTCGGCCTATCCTCGTATTCACACTCCGGTAGTAGGGTCCACCGTCATGGTGCGCCGTCAGATTTTCCAGGAACAGTTTCATGGAATCTGAAAGCGCATCGTAGGCTTCATACATGCTTGAGAACACTGTGTCGCCACCTGTTTCTGGAACCTCGTAAAGCCGAAGGATTGAGCCCAGCGGGGGTGTTATTGAGCATGAAACATCGGAGTGCCAAGTCTCTCCAGCGACCCGTTTCGAGTTCTCATCGGCGTGGATGATCATCACCTCAGGATGCCCCTCTAGCCCAGGATCGTTGGGGTGAATATCGAGTTCGCCGAAAAGCGATCCAAACCTCTTGTGGGCCTCAACAGAAATATCCTGGTCGCGAAAGAAGATTACCTGGTAGGTAATCAGCGCATCATGAATTGTCTGGAAGGTGTCTTCGTCGAGTGGTTTATCTAGGTCTACACCTAGAATCTCAGCACCGATCACTGGTGTGACTGGATGAACGGATATGCCTTTAGCGTCCACTGAGTTCAATGCCCTGGCGTAAGTATCTGTGTGAATTCTTGAATAATTCTATTTATAAGATTCTTGAGAGAAGGGAACATACATGTCAGGGATGGTGGCTTCCAGGTTGGAATCCGATCCTTCTGTCCCGTCAGATTGTTAGTGATTCAAAAATCTAAATATTTCAACTTCCTGGCCTCATTCCAGTTAGGGTTTTTGAAGCTCAGAGGCTTCTGATTCGGGAGTGTTCGGTTTGGACATTTTGTTCTGAGATTGACTGGGTGATGACCTAATAGGTATTTGGTGGACCTGTTCCTTGGCGCGCGCGCGCCATTCGGGTCACTAGGAGGCTCATTATGTGCAGAACCGGTGCCGCATTCCTGTCGGTCTTCTTGTTTCTCGCCTGTTCAGGCGAGAGCCCCGATGCAGCACCCAGACCAGAGGAGTCCGCTCAAGCATTTGATGTCGTGATCCTGAGTGGGCGTATCGTTGATGGCACTGGAAATGCTTGGTTTCCTGGGGACGTCGGTATCCAGAACGACCAGATTACCGCCATCACGCCACCGGGCTTGCTAGCTAACGCAGAAGCCGAACTCAGGATTGATGCCACGGATATGGTTGTATCCCCTGGGTTTATAGATATCCAAAGCCATTCTCGTTCGAGCTTCGTGGGTGATGGGGACGGACGCGTTGTGTCCAAGGTCACCATGGGTGTGACCACAGAGATCATGGGAGAATCGACCACGAATGGACCCTCAAGCCCAGCGATGCTAGGAGCCGCTGGTGACGCTGTGGGTTCAACGATATTCGAGACGTTTGGTGACTGGATGAGGGCGATGGAGTCACACGGTGCTAGCGTGAACGTTGGGTCGTTCGTGGGGGCCTCCACGATTCGCGTACTGGGCAAAGGCCAAGCGATGGGTGAGGCGGATGCGGAGGAGTTGGGCTTGATGCAGGACGCTGTGCGCCAATCAATGGAAGACGGCGCATTCGGTATAGCATCTGCATTGATTTATCCGCCCGGAAACTTTGCCTCGACCCAAGAACTCATAGAAATCAACCGGGCAGCTGCCCCTTATGGGGGTGTCTACATCACACATCTCCGTTCTGAAGCAGATTACTTTCTCGAGGCGATAGACGAAGCTATCGATATTGGTACCACCGCTGGTGTGCCCATTGAGATTTACCATCTAAAGGCCGGCGGCCGTAGGAACTGGGGCAAGGCATCGCAGGCGGTAGCCAAGATTGATTCGGCTCGAGCAGCAGGAGTTGATATCCAGGCGAATATGTATCCCTACACGGCTGGTGGGACTGGATTGACGGCCTGTTTCCCACCATGGGCTTCGGCTGATGGAAAGCTGTTAGATAACCTGGCGGATCCGGATGCCCGGATGCGGATTCGAGCTGAGATAGAGAATCAGACGACTGAATGGGAGAATCTTTGCACCCTCTCAACACCGGAAGGTGTGTTGTTGCTAGGGTTCAATAGCCCGGATAACCAGCGCTATTCCGGCCGCTATCTGTCCGATATATCCGAAGAACTCGGAAAAGATTGGATTGACACTGCGTTCGATCTCGTGCTGGATGAGCGCCAGCGACTTGGCACCATCTATTTCATGATGAGCGAGGAGAATGTCGCGATGCAGATCGCTCAGCCGTGGATGAAATTTGGGACTGATGCCGGGGGGATGGACCCTGAGACTGCCCGAGGGCTTACGCACCCGAGAGCGTATGGGACGTTCACGCGTATTCTTGGTAAGTATGTCCGCGAGGAGGGAGCAACAACCCTAGAAGAGGCAGTTCGCAAGATGTCATCAGCTGTGGCTACACGCCTCGATATCAAGAACCGAGGCTTGCTGAAGGAAGGTTTTTTTGCTGATATCGTCATCTTTGACCTAAGCACTGTATCTGATCATGCTACATATGAGGAGCCACACCAGGTCTCAACTGGTGTGCACTATGTTTTAGTAAATGGTGTTCCAGTTGTATCTCAGGGCGAACACACTGATAGGATGCCAGGCCGACCAGTCTATGGGCCCGGCTGGACAGGGTGGGCCCGATGAGAGTAGCCCGGCGGATGTCGGGTGAAGCCCTCGGCCCAGCTTAATCGGACACCGTATTTGACCGTTGGCTTGATTTTCAATCAGGCAGGTGGTTGCCTCCGGAGCCCACCAGTCCATTATCTGGACAGCGCATGTACCACGGCTTTCGCTAGCATTTCAGCTATGGATCGCCTGCTTGGACCCCCTTAACTGATCTCGTGTAGGACTTGAAACTATATAGTTTTCTTGCGCCCCTTATAGTGCAAACTGCACCAGGAAGCCTCGAATAATGAAGAAGAGATCTCCCCTCATTTCAGTATTAGCCAGCACAGCTCTTATAGCTTGTGGTGGTGGTGAGCCAGCCCAGACATCTGATAGCGCTGGTTCTTCCGGCCCAGCAGCTGCTCCAGCTGCAGCTCCACCGCCAGCTACTGGCGAAATGACTATGCCGTCTTGGTTTCAGGTGGACAATGAAGCACGCACTGTCAGCATGACAATCACTGCGGGTTCAACAAATGAAAATAATTATTGGAACTTTAATGGTGCGACAAAGGGTGCGATGACGATAACTGTTCCTGAGGGGTATGCCGTCACCATTGAACTTGTTAACGATGACCCGATTATGGCTCATAGTCTGGGTATTTCCACTGAGACGTCTTCTTTCAGTGGGGCTCCAGAGCCAGTACCAGCATTTCCGGGTGCGATGACCTCGAATCCCTCATCAATGATGGAAAGCACGATGCCAGGCCAAAGAGAGTCCATTCAGTTCACAGTCGACCAGGCTGGGAACTACTCGATGGTGTGCTACATCGCGGGACACGCCCTCACAGGGATGTGGGTCTACTTCAACGTATCGGCAGATGGCTCGGTGGGTGTACAGCAGTAGGGATCACTAGCAGGCGTTTTTGTTGTGTCCCCACCTAAGAAGGCTTCGCTCTAATTAGAAGAAGAAAGAGCTAGAACCTTTTTTGGTGTTTTCTCGACACAATCCCGAGTCAGTACTCTCTGTATTTTCTGGTCATCAACCGTTAAGGGGCCTCTGATTAGCACAGGTCCTTGCCGGGATCTAGCTCCGTAGCTTGAAATAAGCACCTTAGGAGCCATAATGAACCATTTTCATGTTCCTATACTTCACGCGTGCGAAGATGCCTCCGAATCCTTTACATCCTGTAATTAAAGGAAATAACTGCTATATAAGATAAATTGATTTGACGAATCAAAATAATATATTACCTTCAAGAATACCCTGTGTTAGTTTGCATATGAGATCAAAGAGAAAGGGAGGAGAGGTGAAGTGTCGGATATAGAGACGATCTTGAGTGCATTTCCACGCATTTACTTCGCTTGTCGGCCGCGACAGGTAACAGATCCCGTCGGTGGGCGGGTTTTAAGCTTCCATCAGGCCACCATTCTGTCTCACTTGGATGTAGTTGATCCTACTATGGTGGGTGAATTGGCTGGTCATCTGGGTGTCACAGCTTCAACGATGTCGTTGAATCTCGGTCGTTTGGAAGAAGCCGGATATGTGAGCAGGCAACGTGACCCCGAAGACCGTAGGGTGATGAATGTGTGCCTTACGGAAGCAGGAGAGAGAGTGCGATTGGAGTACAGTACGCTTGATCCGGATCGAGTAGGACGGATGATAGATGGATTAGATCCGGTGCGACGCCGTGCTGCGTTGAATGGCTTGAGCTATTTGGCCGACGCAGCGGATGGTCTAGTCAGGAGGGGGCAAGAACATGTATCAGCTCTTACGAGTTGAGACTCTTTACATCGATGGATGTTGGCTCGTGGCCAGGCTTGGGGCTCCCGCATAGCTTGGTTTGCGTATCGGACTTTTCCCGAACCCAGAAGTTTTTCCTATGATCACTAGTCGGGTTTCTAAGATTCAGTGGAGTTTCTTTTTAGTCGTCACGCTATCAACGATGTCTCTTCGGGGTCAGTCAGTTGAGGATTTGTTTACCAGAGCGGAAGCAACTGACTTTGCCGAAACAACCTCATATGAAGAGGTGATGGAACTATCGAAGAGCTTAGCTGAATTATCCGACAATATTCATCTGACCACGTTCGGGTATACGAATGAGGGCAGGGCCCTTCCTCTTCTTGTGGTTGGAGCTCCGGATGCTTCGGCTGAAGCTGTGCTCGGCACTGGTAAGACTCGTGTCTATGTGCAGGGTAACATTCACGGGGGTGAGGTGTGTGGAAAAGAAGCTCTTTTGATGCTACTCCGTCGGTATGCCATGGGGCGCTATCCTAGCTGGTCCGAAGAACTCGTTCTCTTGATTGCTCCTATTTACAACGCGGATGGGAATGAACGAGTTCTGTTACGTAACCGACCCAGGCAACATGGCCCTATTGGTGGGATGGGGCAGCGACCCAACGCTCAGGGACTCGATCTGAACCGAGACCATACAAAACTCGATTCTCCGGAAGCCCGTTCATTGGTCCGCCTCATGACAGAATATGACCCGCATGTTGCGATAGATCTTCACACTACAAATGGGACCCGTCACGCATACCATCTCACATATTCACCGCCGCTCCATCCTAATACTCCCACAGCGATAGACGGTCTTCTCAGGGACCGGTGGCTGCCTGAAATCACACGACTTATTAAGGAAAAACACGGTTGGGATTACTACTACTACGGTAATGCTGGAGGTCGGGGTGGTGGTTCGGGATGGCGGACGTTCGATCATCGCCCCCGATTCAATAACAACTATGTGGGGCTGAGGAATCGCTTTGCGATCCTAAGTGAGGCCTACGCGTATGCGAGCTTTGAGGATCGGGTTCTTGGATCCCTCTGGTTCGTTGAGGAAATCCTGGATTATGCTGAGCAAAATGCGGCAGAAATCAGAGAGATTGTGGAGGCAGCAGACCTCCAATCTGTGGTGGGAACTGAACTCGCTACACGAGCTGATTTCGCTCGATCAGAAACAGAGGTAAGTATCCTTATGGGCGAGGTAGATGAGGTCCGACATCCGAACACGGGAGAGATCATACTTCTGCGTCGCGATGTTTCTATCCCGACACAAATGCACGAGTACGGGACTTTCTCCCCATCAGAGACCGAGACTGCACCTGAAGGCTATTACGTACTTCCGGAGGGTGAGGCTGCGATTGAAAGACTGGAAGCACATGGGATCACAGTCCTTCGTCATGCGATAGAGCGTGAACATGTAGTCCAGCGCTTTCAAATAGACTCTACCCGGACCAACCCGAATTCATTCCAGGGGCGTAATGAGCGAACGGTTTGGGGGCAATGGATTTCGACAACTGAAACACTCCCAGTGGGAACAGCCTACGTGTCTGTTGATCAACCACTGGGTCGGCTTGCGTTCACCTTACTGGAACCTCGCTCTGACGACGGATTCGTTTCTTGGGCGATTCTCGATGAAGAGATTGAAGGTGGTACACTCCCAATACTGAGGGAGAGTCCGGAAACTCGTTAGTTGGTGATCCTTAGTTTTAGCAACTGAGCTGTCAGATTTCTTTGACACTGTGAAAGACCTGTACCTTACGGTCCTTCAGGTGCTCGATCACGGCATCAAAACATTCGATGTTTCGACCAACAAGTTCTGGTGGCACAACTCCAGGTTGATCCCAAATACCATTCGTGATCAGCCGGACCATACCGGTGCACGTATAACCTGTGGTGCGAGCCATTGAGGATGTCTCTGTCTCAGTATTGTAGTAGTCGAGTAGTTCATAGGTGTGCCGGACTGTTTTTCCTTCTTTATCACCCTCGACCACAATCCGCATCACGGTGAGATCGGGCTCTCCTTCTTCAAATTGCCAGGCACTAAAGAGAAGAGCTTCAGTGATATCCCTTGGTGCAGCCTGTCCTGATGCTACGAGGACACCCTTGCTCGACAGGAATCCGGTTTCTCTTAGCATCCGCATCTTCTCGGCATGTCCCGGATAACGAAGTGTCTTCTCCACCATCTCAGGGGCCTTAGATGATGTCAGTAAGGAGCGTAATCCATCTGTATTAAAGGCTTCTAGGGTACCTAAGCCCGGAAAGTCGACGAGCTCGATTTCAGACAAGGCGGGCAACGAGATGTTTTCCCCTCCCCTCCTTAGGCGAGCTGGTCTCGTATACTCCTCTATTACATCGCCGGGTGAGAAGGGAGCCTTGTACTCCCAAGGTAAGGATCGTTCAACCGGTAGCCCCCCAACCAGACAGTTGAAGGAGTGCGTTACATCCAAGTGGTCATCCATATGGCCCGAAATAAGGTTGCTCAAGCCTGGTGCTACACCACAGTCGACGAGACAAGGTACGCCAGTTTCTTTGGCTAGTTCATCTAGCCCGAACGCATTCTCTGGAAAAAAGGAAATATCAACAACGGGCCTACCCTCTCGCAGCACTTGCTCTACGACTTTATAGCCCATGAAGCCGGGAACTGCACCGACCACTAAGTCCGCCCCCACAACGGCCTTCGACACGGTATTTGGATCTGAGAGATCTGCAGCGATACAATCAGCTCCAAATCTGGTTAGGCGTTCAGCAGCGACGGGATCGACATCCACAACAAGGACTGAAAAATCTTCTTCTGCGGCGAGATCGCGAACAATTGCGCTGCCTACTCTTCCGCCGCCAAGTACGACAATCCTCAAAATAGGTGCTCCGTATTCGGGTCTTTTCGTCAGGGGAAATCAGGCTTTGATAACCAATCTGTGCAAGGGGAGACTCCTCAGGCGTTGTGTAACTCGGATGAGTGTAGCCTAAGGGCTGGTGTACCATCACTTTGTCCTTCAGACTTCGTTGCCCATATACCTTGCCGGAATGGAATCCGTTATGAAAAAGAGGTCAGTAACTGTCCTGATCGCGCTTACGCTTCCCGTAGCAGCCACCGCCCAACAACCGGGTCTCGAGCAAGCTGCTGCGCTGATCACGGAGGCTGCATACGCTCAGCGGATTCACATTATTGCCCATGACTCTATGGGGGGACGAAACACCCCAAGCCCAGGCCTTGAAATGACGGCTGCCTGGATTGCTGACGAGTTTGAACAACTAGGCCTTCGGGGAGGAGCACGAGATGGTAGCTTCATTCAGAGGTACCCACTCCGCTCCATAGTGGTCGACACTGAAGCATCGGGTCTTAACACTCCAAGCACGCGATTGTTATTTGGACGGGATCTCGCCCCTGTCTCAGGAGCTACCGTAAGCGGTAATGCTCAAGGTGGATTAGTTCTGATCTCAGGGTCCGGTACTCTCCAAACCTCTGAAGCAAGACCATTCGCAGGGAACCATGTGATCGTGGTCGCTCCTGCGGATTCAGATGGAGTAGATCGAAGCATGCGACAGAGGCTCTCTGCCCTGATAACTGGCGGTGCTCTTTCAGTGATGGTGACCAACTCTAGTGGTGATGAGTCTTGGACTGCGAGTGCCAGGAGAGCGCTGCGCCCCACAGTACGTAAGGCTTGGGGTGAGCGAAGAGCAGAAGGTTCTTTTGCACCGATTCTTCAGCTGCGGACGTCATCCCTAAGAGAAATTCTAGAGCCTCACGGAATCAATGTTAGTTCTCTTCAGGTTCGGTCGGATAGTGATATCGAAGCCCGTCTTGTAGAGGGTCTGGAACTTACGCTTAACCAGGTGGTCCGAGACGAGGGCATTCTCGCACCTAATGTGGTTGGGATTCTGAATGGCAGTGATCCTGCCCTTGCCGAGGAGTACGTGGTCTTTTCAGCTCATATGGACCATGTCGGGATAGGTGAGCCGGACGCAAATGGAGACACCATCTTCAACGGGGCTGATGACGATGCTTCAGGGACGATAGCTGTAGTTGCTGTCGCAGAGGCAATGGCGGCACTGCCAGTCGCTCCTAAGAGATCGATGGCATTTCTACTTGTGAGTGGGGAAGAAAAGGGACTTTGGGGCAGTGAATGGTATGCAGAAAATCCGAGTGCTCCGATTGAGCAGTACGTCGCTAATGTCAATGCAGACATGGTTGGAAGGAACTGGCCTGATACGATCGTCGCGATCGGAAAGGAGCACTCAGATCTAGGCGAAACATTGAATAGGGTGAATTCGGAGCATCCGGAAATAGGGATGACAGCGATCGATGATCTGTGGCCCGATGAACGTTTTTATTTCCGATCAGATCACTACAATTTTGCCAGAAACGGCGTGCCCATTCTGTTTTTTTTCAATGGTACGCACGAGGATTACCATGGCCGCGATGATGAGCCTAACCGAATCGACCACGATAAAGCAGCGAGGATTGCCAAGCTGATGTTCTATCTTGGTGTTGATATCGGGAATGCTTTAAATCGTCCCGAATGGAATCCAGAGAGCTACCGCGAGATTGTCCTAGGACGCTAGTAGACGAACTGTACTAGTCGTACTAGGACGGTGTCACGGTGCTCATTAATGGAGATGATCGGGGTCGGGATAGCGTGGGAACATATGGTCTAGTCTCAGCGCCCGAAGTATCTCTGCCGTCCTCGGATGAATCTCTCGAGCCCAAACGCTCTCACTTGGAGGTGTTTGCAGGCGTGCAGTGAGAACTAAAGCAAGATCGGACACTGCTGGCGTATGAAGGCCTGTAAAATCAAAGACCACGTGTGCATCTGAGTCCATGACATTTTTCCGTTGTTCGGGACTAATTGAGCCTATACGTGGGCCTCTGGTCTGATTGTCGTTACTTTGTTTTCCGCCGTTTTTCATGGTGACCTCACCGTTGGCGTGCTAGACCCGCTCTTGTTCTTTGCTTTAGCTAGTATCAAGAGTCATGCCAGATCGGTGTCGTTACATTCGACGTTAATGATTGAATTGTTCTTGGTGTGGATAGGAAGGACTATTGCAGACCGTCCCCCTGGCACCGAGAGCCCATGACAAGAAGATTTGCTGTATGAGACTTTCTAGGGTAGGACCTACGAACCGTACCTGGCTGTTATCACTGCCATTCTTAGGCATGATTAGTATGCCGGCGCTTGCTCAGACCCAAGCTCAAGTACCCGAGGTTGTGCGACAAGGATATTTCCGGGCAGTGGGTGAGTTCTTCGCTCTACCTCCCACTGAGCTAGCAATTCTGAACGAATGGGAACTTGATGAAGACGAGATCCCAGTAGCCCTATTCATTGCTGAAAGGAGTGGCGTTTCCACAGAAGCTTTGGTGGCCCTGAGGCGTTCAGGCCAGAGTTGGGCGGAGCTTGCTGCGCGCTACGGGGTCAGTGCGGCGGTTCTCCATGTGCCGATACCCGAGCAGAGTTCGGCTGGTGAGATTTCTGCACTGTATCAACAATATAGGAGCACGCCCGAGAGCGGGTGGGCTACTATCCAACTTGAATCCGCTGAAATTGTTGCACTGGTCAATGTCAGGATTCTAGCTCAAACGCTTGGGATTTCTCCAGCAGAAGTGCTTTCTGAGTCGGAGGCAATTGATTCGTTCGTTAAACTGTTCGGTGAGTTGATTCACTAACGACTGATTTCGGAGACTCAATGGCGCGAGCGCACTTTATTCCCCTTTCTACATACGAGGAACTTCCTCCGGAAGAGATGCGTCGGGAAGCTGAGGCGTTCCTCGCTAAGATGAGACGTCGCCGCACAGTGAGGGAATTTTCTGACCGACCTGTGCCAAAGGACGTAATCGAAAACTGTATCCTAGCTGCTGGGACTGCCCCCAATGGTGCGAATCGTCAGCCTTGGCGTTTCGTCATGGTAGGTGACCCGGAACTCAAGTCCCGTATTCGGGAAGCAGCTGAAGAGGAGGAAAGGCAGTTCTACGAAGAGAAAGCACCCAAAGAGTGGCTCGATGCCTTAGAACACCTCGGTACGGATGAAAACAAGCCGTTCCTTGAGGATGCACCGTGGCTCATTGTGATATTCGCAGAGAGCTACGAGGTGCTTTCTGATGGTACTAAGGCAAAGAATTACTATGTGACAGAATCAGTTGGTATCGCCACGGGGATGCTTATCACTGCTCTTCACTATGCTGGTCTCGTTACACTAACGCACACACCTTCGCCGATGAAATTCCTTAATCACTTACTCGATAGGCCAGATAACGAGCGTGCATTCCTAGTGCTTGTCTGTGGATATCCAGAGGAAGGTGCCACGGTCCCCGAGATCACGAAAAAGTCGATAGAGGATATCGCTATTGTTGCGGATCAATCTAAATAGGTATCACAGATGAGTACTCCAACACCTGACGAGTGGGTCACTATCTACGAGAAACCCACCTGAACAACATGCCGGAAGCTCGTGAAGCTTCTTGAGGAAGAAGGTGTCAGCTTCAGGCGAGTGAACTATTTCTTGGAACCACTTAGAAAAGATGACTTGGTCGCGTTACTCAGGAAGGGGGGATTGGTCCCGCGCGACCTGCTTCGGACCCGAGATAAGTCCTATAGGGAAATGGGTCTATCCGACCCCAACGTAGATGACGATACAATTCTGGATGCGCTAGTAGATGAACCAGGGCTACTCCAACGTCCGATCGTTGAGCGGTCAGGGCGCGTTGTAATTGGTCGTCCACTCGAGGACGTACGGAAACTCTTCTAGTCGCTGGTCAATCCTGATCTTAGGCTCTTGGGGTGGCCTTTCTAGCGCCAGGTGACTTCCATCGCAAAGAAGTGATCAAAGACCTCCCGCGTCGGATGATTTCTCTCATTAGATTCAGGGCTTCTGATATAGAAGTCTAGTTGCATCTGAGCCGGATTCACTGCTCCTGCATCAGTTCCTGAACCTGTCCGGACAACTAGTGTTTCACGATCTCTAATTCCTTGTGTGATCATGAAATGGATTTGGTGTTCATCGTAGAGCATCGCACCATCAAGTGTCGCGCTTCCCCAACCCCATCCGGCTAGGTATAGAAGACTCTTGGGCCAGTTTGCATCACCACAGCCGGCATTGCCGTGTTCATATAGGAACGCTGCGATACCCCCATCCTGGCATGGTGAGAATTCCTCAAATCGATCAAGCTCAACCACATAGTGCCCCTCTGGAAGGTTAAGTTCAGCTCGGAATGTGCCAGTATTGGCTTGCTCATCAACGTCTAGCTCGATCGTGCCGCCTACTGCTTGAATACCACTGCCATCATCACCCATATGATCCCAGGGGGAAGTATCGTCTAGCGTCCCCACGTGATAAACCTGGCTCGCACTCACAATGAAACGACCGTCATAGTTCGTGTGTTGCTCGGGGGTATAGATCCCCATCTCCGTACCTGGCTGGTACCGCGCGCCTGGCTGGAGTTCACTTGATCCGTCAGGCCCACCAATGCACCCGGTCATCGTTGCTATGCTTGCGAGCATTAGGGCTAGCACGTGTTGCTTTTTAAATTTCAAGTCGACACCTCGTCGAATGCCTCTTCAAGGAGATTAAGTGCTTCGAGCAGTATTTCCTCCGGAGCTCCGAATCCGAGGCGCAGATAGTGGTCCATTCCAAAGTGATCACCAGGAACCACAAGGACATCCTTTTCTACTCTAAGTTTTTCAGCAAACTCTGTTGAATTGATGTCCGCGGAATAGCGGGTGAAGCAGAACGCTCCGGCATCAGGTGGACGGTAGGTAAAGCGCCCTTCTTGTGTTGCCATCCACTTTTCTAAGAGCCCCAAGTTAGCACGCGTGATTTCTCCCGTGCGGTCCAGAATGCGTGCTCTCGTTGCTGGTTCGAGAGCCATACAAGCAAGAGTATCTGATAAAGTTGGGGGAGCGATGCTGGTGTAGTCAGTCCGGCCCCAAAGCTCTGTTACTAAGTCTGGAGGTCCCACGATCCACCCAAGCCGAAGACCGGGCATACCATAAGCTTTCGACATCGAGTTCGTGATCAGAACGCGGTCGTGGCAACCCCAAAAGGAAGACGAGATCTCTCCGCTGGTTTCAGCTCCCTGGTACACTTCATCGGACATGATCCAAGCACCGTGCTGTTCAGTGAGTTCCGCGATTGCCTGCATTGACCCACGGGATAGTGCGGCCCCAGTGGGATTGTTCGGGTGCGTAATAATTACAAACCGAGCCCCCTCATTCAGGGCTGCCTCGAGTTCAAATAGATCGGGTTGCCATCCCTCTTCTTCCACTAAGTTCACCGGCAGAATTCGATTGTCGAAAGACTCAATTAAACCGGGGACTTGTCCGTACGTGGGCAGCATAACAGCGGCTTTGCCCTGTGATTCAAAGAGGTGCCAAAAACATGTGAAATTAGCTTCTGCACCACCTATAGTGACGAGTACGGAGTCTTCCGATGCATCTGAATATAGCGAGGCGATTCTCTCTCTTAGCTGATCAGACCCGTTGGACTGACCGTATCCTAATTCGATTTGGTCGGTGCCACGTTCCTCTCCGGCAATGTCAAAGAGTTCGCCAACCGTGAGCGGGTGGACCGCACTCTCAGAGAGGTTGTATCGCACTCGGTGCTCGTAAGTCGACTGCCACCGTTCCATGCGAAAAGGGGTATAGCGCACGTCTAAGTCTCCTTGATCAGGTGTTGAAGTGACCACTGTATGTGGGTCTGTACCAAGAGTAAACATTGGTACTCGGGTCAGGCTCTGAATCAAAAGTAGCCTAAACTCAGCACTGACCTGTTAGAATTCTACTATGAGAAAGGTTCTCCTAATCATTCTAGACGGTTGGGGTCACTCCGACTTCAAGGAATCTCCAACTCCGGGGAATGCGATTGAATTCGCGAGTGTGCCACACTTCCGTGAACTTTACGATCATTGTCCTCGGACTCGACTCGCTTGCTCGGGTGTCGATGTTGGGCTTCCTGCTGATCAGATGGGTAACTCTGAGGTAGGACACCTCAATCTGGGAGGGGGACGGATTGTTCCCCAGGATCTAGCTCGCATTGATCAAGCAATTGCAGACGGAGTGCTTGCTGATCACCTGGGTCTCGAGATTCTCATCGCAGGGTTAAGGCAGAGCGGGGGAGTTCTTCACATCGCTGGCCTGCTCTCGGACGGAGGGGTCCATAGTCATTTAAGGCACTTTGTAGCCGTCCTCAATCTCCTTCCCTCAGACATCCCAGTGCGGTTGCATTGTTTCATGGATGGACGTGACGCTTCTCCCAAGGCTGGAACTGATTACGTCAAAGAAATTGTAGAGCTTTGCACGAAAGGCACCGATTGGGCTGTCGCTTCAGCTATTGGTCGATATTGGGCGATGGATAGGGATAAGCGCTGGGACCGCACAAGACGTGCTTACGAATTGATTGTTAATGGTCAAGCTGAGAACTGGACGGACTCTCCGGATTTCCTTGAGGAGAGCTATGCTCTTGATGTTACCGATGAGTTCATTGAGCCAACTGGGGTGCGGGGTGTTGGTGAGGCGGGAATCAGTGAGGTGGACGCCTTGCTACTGATGAACTTTCGTGCTGATCGCATGCGGCAGCTTACCTCGGTGATGACCCTCAAGGATTTCGATGCCTTCGAACGAGACGGAGCTATCCCTGGTCGTGTTGTGACCATGGCTGAATACGATCCGGCTCTTCCTGTCTCAGTGGCTTTTCCTCTTGAGCGTCTGGAGGCATGTCTTTCAGAGGTGATTTCCCGAGATGGACGCCGACAATTGAAAACCGCGGAAACCGAGAAGTACGCGCATGTTACTTATTTCTTTAACGGGGGAGAGGAAACCCCGTTCGATGGTGAGGATCGCGTTCTCGTACCGTCCCCCAAAGTTGCTACCTATGATCTTAAGCCCGAGATGAGTGCTCGAGCGGTAGCCAATGCGGTTACGGGAGCTATTCGCGATGGGAGGCATGAGTTCATCTTGGTAAATTTTGCAAATCCCGACATGGTAGGGCACACAGGTTCAATCCGAGCTGCGATTGAAGCTGTTGAAGTAGTCGATTCATGTCTCGGTGAACTGATTCGTTCGGTCGAAGATCACCCAGACTGGGTTGCGTTGGTCACTGCTGATCACGGAAATGCTGAGAAGATGCTTAACGATGATGGAGACGTTCACACGGCTCACACAGTTGAACCAGTAGACTTCATCGTCTTTGACCCCCGCGATCCCGCTCATGAACTGGAAGTCTCTGGGCGCTTAGCCGATGTTGCGCCAACTGTATTGAATTACATGGGAATTTCTTTTCCTGAACAGATGACTGGAAAAAATTTGATTACTTCTGTAAGACATAATGACCCGGGTACGGGCGCATGAATCAACTTGCGATCCCCTTGGAGCGGCATCGTCTCGATAATGGTCTAAAGGTAGTCCTTTCTCAGGACAATACTGTGCCAATAGTAGCAGTGAATATTTGGTATGGAGTTGGCTCTAGAAACGAACTTCCTGGCCACACCGGTTTCGCGCACCTTTTTGAGCACATGATGTTTCAGGGTTCCAAGCATGTCCCTAAAAACAAGCATTTTGAACTGATTGAACGTGCTGGTGGCACCCTTAATGCGACCACCTGGTTCGATCGGACTAACTACTTTGAGACAGTCCCTTCCCGAGACCTGGAACTTGCACTGTGGCTCGAATCTGACCGGATGGGTTGGATGCTTCCGGCGATGGACCAAGAGAAACTCGACAACCAACGCGATGTCGTGAAGAATGAAAAGAGCCAACGCTATGATAACCAGCCATACGGTGACTGGGACCAACGCCTTCAGGCGTTGATGTACCCAAAGGATCACCCTTATCACCACCCGGTGATTGGGTCGGTAGAAGATCTGGATGCTGCAACACTCGAAGATGTAGCTGAGTTTTTCGGTACATACTATGTCCCTAATAACGCTGTGCTAACGATCGCGGGCGATTTTGACGAATCTCAGGTTATGGATCTTGTCCAGCGCTATTTCGGAGAGATTGAAGCTGGAGCACCTATCCCGCCACTCCCGGGAGATTCTTGTCTGGATCCGATAATTGGGAGCACTGTGCGAGAGCACGTTCTCGCAGAGGTACCACTGGCCCGGGTCATCATGGGATTCCGTATCCCCCCTTATTCCTCAGAGGACTTTGCGGTCGCCGAGGTCTCTCGGGCACTGCTTGGAATGGGACGCGCGTCTCGTCTTTACCGTGCGCTTGTTCGTGAGCGCCGTGTTGCGAAAGGGGTTGTGACCTATGCATTCCCGCTTCTGACCGATGCGTCCATGCTACTTGCCTGGGCAACTGGATATCCTGATTCAACGCCAGAAGAACTTGAAACAGCACTTACGGAAGAAATTGAGGCTCTAGTGGAAGCAAAACAAAGTGAGGTTGATCGTGCGATAGCTCTGACGGAAACCGACTTGGTGAGAGCGCTAGAGCAGGTGGGTGAGAGGGCCAACCTACTCTCTATGTTTGACCTCTACTTTGATGACCCGGATCGCCTGAACCATGAACTAGATCGACTTAGAGCAGTTACGGTAGATCAGATCCGGGACTTCGCGGCCTCACAACTCGGCTCCGATAATCGGGCAGTCCTCGTTTATGAACCAAAGAGGGAATCTTGAGTCTATTGGATCGCACCCAGCCGCCTGGGAGTGGGGAATTTCGGCAATTTGATTTTCCAGAGGTTCAGACAGAGGCTCTACCGAATGGACTTGACCTCAAGATTTGCGTACTCCCTCGGTTACCAATTGTAAGTGTCAATCTGTTTCTGCGGGCGGGGGAGGGAAGCCTAGTTGAGGGACGAGCGGGAACTGCGGTTCTTACGGGTGATGCTCTAGAGGGCGGTACTTTGAAACGTAGCGGATCCTCGCTTGCTGAAGCGTTGGAGGGAATAGGCGCTAGACTTGGGGTATCCACCGGCTGGGAAGGGACCAACATTGCAGTATCAGTTCTAGCAGATCGACTACCAGAGGCATTTTCTCTTCTAGCCGAAGTCGTTCTGGAACCGGATTTTCCCAGCGTAGAAGTTGACCGTGCACGTGAACAACAGCTCGCAGACATACGACAGCGTTCTATGGACCCGTCCGCTCTCGCATCGGATGAAGTTAGTCGTCGTTTTTATGCAAAAGGTCTACCATACGCTAGGCCACAAGTAGGCACAGAAGCTTCTATTAGCTCAGTCTCGCGTGATCAAATCAGGGGCTATGCGGAAGCTTGCTATCGTCCAGGGTCTGGAGGGTTGATCGTTGTTGGGGACGTTGACCCAGAACAAATCAGGTCACTTTCTGGTGAATATTTCGGTTCCTGGATTGGTTCTCCATCTACGGTAGATGACTTTCGTGTTAATGCACAAACACGTGAGCGCCGCGTGTGGATCCTTGACCGGCCTGGCTCAGTCCAATCCGAGCTCCGAGTGGGTCATGTAGGCGTCGCGCGCACAACCCCGAACTATCTCCCACTCTCGATTGGCAATCTCCTTCTTGGTGGAACCTTTACCAGCCGCCTTAATCTGAACCTCAGAGAAAGAAATGGCTTCACATATGGAGTTAGGTCACGGTTCGGTTTTCGCTCTCAACCAGGACCTTTCCAAGTATCAACTGCTGTGGGTAATGAGGTAACGGCCCCTGCTGTTCGGGAAATTCTTTCCGAACTAGAGTCACTAGTCGTTGATGGTGCGAAACGAGAGGAAGTGGATGCGGCTCGTGACTATGCTGCCGGAGTATTCGGTCTACATCTTGAGACCGCTGGCCAGATTGCCTCTCGACTCAATCAAATTGTCGTGTATGGCCTTCCGGACGACTACTACCATCTTCACAGAGATAACATCCGTGCGGTATCAACCGAGCAGGTAACATCAGCGGTTAAGGAGCATATCCGCCCTGAGGAAGTCCAGGTTATCATCGTTGGTGATGCGGAACGTATTGTAGGTTCAGTGGACGCCCTCGGGCTTGGGCCACTAGAAGTTGTTTGATAAGGGCGAATATGAAGCGGCAAGATGTCACATTGAGGGTGTGTAGGCGTCACACAGAGAGGACGCAAGGTCGATAGACTTGTTGAAAAATGGGCATTTTCTTGTGGCATGGTGCCTGCACAACAAGATGCCAGCAAAGAGTATTCTCTATAGTTGAGGAGTTTAGACGTGTCCGGTACCCGCCAAGAGGAGAGCGTCCAGCCTATTGCTCGTGAGGACAAAGCTCACGAGCGAAACCTCAAACTTCGCGACCTCAGTGACGCCGATGTAGTTCAAGCTTCATTGGACGGTGATGATCGGGCATTTGGTGAATTGGTCCGACGTTATGACCAAAGACTACTCAATTTTGTCTATCGGACTATCGGGGACCGGGAGCGGAGCGAAGATCTAATTCAGGAGACTTTTGTTCGAGTCTATAGGCATCTGCACCGGTTTGATCAGTCGAAGAAGTTCTCAACATGGATCTATACAATCTCAAGCAACCTAGCTAAGAACGAACTCAGAAATAGGTCGCGTAATCCATTGGTGCTTTTCCAGACGATTAAGAAGAACTGGAGTACCGACGACAGACCACTAGAGTGGGAGGACCCGAAGTACAAACCTGATGATCTCTACAGGAAGCGCTTCCTGAGGGCGAGGGTAGAGGAGGCTGTTGAGGAGTTACCAAAGCACCATAGGATGGTGTTTGTGCTTCGAGAGTTGGAAGGGAAGACCTATGAAGAAATTGCCGAAATCACTGAATGTAATCTCGGGACAGTAAAGAGCCGTCTAAACCGAGCCCGCAACAATTTTGCAAAGATTATAGCACCCATGATTGAGTAAGGGACTGAGATCTAATAATAGGAACCCTGCAAAAATAGAGCAGGCAGAGAGGACCGCGGCCCCACTGGATGAACCCGGTGGGGCCGCGGCCGTTGGAACCCGGGTGTGGTGGACGAAGTATCAGTTTCAATGACTTGCTCCGACTACATCAAGAATTTTTCCGATCTTATAGACGGAAACACGGCAGAGGAGGACCTACAGGCCTTCGAAGAGCACCTTCATGAGTGCTCTGCGTGTAGTCGTCACCGGCACGTGATCGAACAGGGTTCAGCACTCTTACGAACCCTGCCGAAGCCAAAACTGAGCGAGAATTTTGTACCAAGGCTTAGGCACCGACTTTATCATGTCGATGACCAGCATACTCTCCGTAGTGCAACTTCTGTTGCTATGCCAGCAGCTTTGCTAACGGTGGCAGTCGTCTTGCTAATTGTTTCTTGGTTGCCTCTAATAAGGGATACTACTCCTGAGATCGCACTTGAGACGGTTGTCGTGGAGCAACCTCTCATGCAGGTCACACGGCAGCCTTCAGTCATGAGTTCGTCTTCATCTGGATTCGTTATCTATCCTTTTGCCGACCTCAGTGAACGAGCACTTTCGGATTTCCGGCAAGAATTGTGGGATGAAGCTCACGCGCTGCTCTTCGAGTACTCGCCCCTATCCCAACGTTCCCGGCAGCGTGGTGTGCTTCGTCGTACAGGACTCGGGCAGCAACGCTAGAGAGCCAACTTCGAAGGATTGTCTCAGGCACCACTTTCACTGGACGAATGCCAGCTTAGTTTGATCGAGTGACAATACCTCAACTCCCTCCCGCGCTCACCAACGTTCGAGGTGGTGTATTCTATCTGCACGGTGAAGACGCTTTCCGTAAGGAACAGGTAGTTAAGGCCCTGGTCGATGCGCACCTCGATGCGGCGACCCAAGACTTTAATCTTGACCAACTAAGGGGTACTGAAACTGACATAGAAACTGTAGCCTCAGTTATGGCCACTCCACCAATGATGGCTGAATGGCGAGTAGTTGTTGTGCGAGAGGTGGAAGGATTCGCTTCAGGCAAGAAGGCTCGAGAAACCATGCTAGAGGTTGTTAGAAATCCACCCCCAGGCCTCGCGTTAATCCTGAGTTGCACGATACCACGGGGTTCCAGAGCTAAGTTCTACCGAGATCTTTCAAGCCTCTCATATTCAGTAGAGTTCAAGACATTCACGAGTGCTGATGTTCCGGGGTGGTTAATCAACAGGGCCCAGGAAGCTTATTCGGTGGAAATAAAGGTAGAAGCAGCTCAGGCACTCTCGTCAGCGATCGGAACAAATCTAGGGGTATTGGACCGCGAACTAGAGAAACTCGCTGACTTTTTAGGAGATCGTTCACTTATAACGATCAGTGATGTTGAAGCTGTCGGAACGAAACTCCCGTCACAGGATCGCTGGCGTTGGTTCGACCTCGTTGGTGAACGCAGATTTCAGGAAGCATTACCGGGTCTCGACGTTCTGATTGGGCAAGGTGAATCGGGGGTAGGGCTCGTGATAGGCTTAGCAACCCATCTGTTGCGATTAGGGGTCGCATCGACAAAAGGTTTTAGCAGCCTAGAGGCGGCTCTTCCACCGCACCAAAAGTGGCTGGCAAAGCGGGCGATGGCCCAATCCAAGAAATGGCCCCCTGGTGAGTTGGACGTTGCTATTGAGGAATTACTCAGGGCTGACCGTCTCTTGAAGGCATCGCCGCAAAGTGATCAGCACTTTGTCGAAGAGTGGCTATTGGGCCTGGTTTCACGCGCCGTTGCAGCATGATTGACCGTCTACATGGAATCGGGCTGTTAGTTCTCACAATGTCATTTCTGGTTCCTCTCCCTGGTGGCGCTCAGACGGATGCTACTACACTCCCAGAGATTGAAGAACTCGCACAAAATGGTCGTTCTGATGAGGCACGAGCTGCTTTATTGGGCTGGTGGGAAGAATCTCGGGTTCTTGCATCAAGAGAAGAACGCCAGTTCGCACTCTGGCTACGTGGTCGTCTTACAGTTGATCCATCACAGGCTGTAAGGGACTTTCGGCGTTTGGTCGTAGAATACCCAGGCGGGCCCTTTACTGCTCGAGCACTCTATAGGCTTGCCCAGGAGGCTTATGAAAGAGGGGCCACGGCAGATTTCGAACGGCATATGGCGTCCCTATCTCGGGATTACCCTGGGTCGTCGGTGTTGGCTGAAGCCGAGGCATGGGTCAGTGGAACCCAGGGGGTAGTAGCGCCTCCACCGGTTACGCGATCTACTGCCTCTGAGCGGTCTAACGAGAATCAAGATGATGCTGTAACTCCGGTTGATGCGGCACCTTATTCAGTTCAGTTGGGGGCATTCTCAAATGAGGGGCGTGCCGCTGCACTCTTCGATCTTGCTCGTGCAGCTGATCTGAATGTTAGGCTGGTGCGGATGCCACAAAGTAACTTGATCCATGTGCGTGCAGGTCGTTTTGAGACCTCGATGGAAGCGACGGAATTCTCGAGAAGAGTGAGTGAGCTTGGATTCATGGCGGCTGTTGTACGAGATGCGCGGGATGAGGAGTTGGTCCGCGGTAATTTCAGAGTTCCCAGTAATGACCGAGCACACTAAAATCGTTGATTACTGACATTCATCCTTGAGCATCGGCTTCTCGAGCCTACTTTCACCTATGGCCCCGGCGGACACACCCCTGATGCGGCAGTGGCGAGAAGCGAAAGCGGATCATGCTGACTCGCTGCTATTCTTCCGTGTTGGTGACTTTTATGAACTGTTCCATGACGACGCTGAAGAGGGCGCAAGGCTACTAGGCCTCACCCTCACATCACGGAATAATGGGGCTGCGGCTGGAGTACCCTTGGCCGGGGTCCCTGCCAAGGCTCTTGACGAATACCTATCAAAGCTCGTGAGGATGGGTCGGCGCGTCGCGATATGCGACCAAGTTGAAGACCCCTCGGAAGCGAAGGGGATCGTCCGGCGAGAAGTCACAGAAATGATCACACCTGGAACTGTGCTTGCCGATTCAATTCTAATGAAGCACCGGAATAACTTCTTGGTGGCTCTCGTTGACGCAGGGACAGATTCCTTCGGTATGGCCGTCTTGGACGTATCAACGGGTGAGATGTCTACGCAGCTCGTTCCCGCCAGTGAACTTCGCGCCGAACTTGGGCGTTTGGAGCCTTCAGAACTGCTATTGCCTTACTCGCTTGAAACTTCGGAACAATTGACCTGGGCGGCTGGGCCATCCATTCCTCGAACTCTCCGTGCGGACTGGATGTTCGACGCAGACCTCTCAACAGATGCTCTGTTGAATTCTTTCGGTGTCCATTCACTCGATGGTTTTGGGTTCCAATCTGAAGATCAATCGCTCGTGCGGGTTTCTGGGGCGCTTGTTCAGTATTTGAAAGAAATTCGCCCAGGAGGTGTGTTACATCTGAAACCTCCTCGAATTCGCCGTCCTGGTCAGGTCATGCTTCTCGATGAGATGACTCGAAGAAATCTCGAGTTGATTGAACCTCTACGTACTGGAGAGGAAGGAGGCACGTTACTTGATGTCCTCGATGTCACTACTACACCCATGGGTGGGCGGCTTCTGCGTCGCTGGGTACTAGAGCCGCTTATTCACATGGAGGACATCGCTGTTCGGCACGGTGCGGTGGAGGAGTTCGTAGAGCGCCCTGAAGTTAGAAGCCGGATTCAAGGATCTCTATCTGGCATTACAGATCTTGAGCGTTTAGCGGGGAAGGTCGGCACTGGGCGGGTCACACCGCGGGATCTCACAGGGTTACGGAGATCTCTTGATCAGCTACCTGAGATTCAGGCTGCAGGGATTGAGGCAAGAGATTCCTTGATTCGTGAATGTGCGGTCGACAAGGACTGCCTGGAGGACGTATCCGCGCTGTTGAAAAGGGCGATTTCAGATGATCCGCCGGCGACCCTTCAGGAGGGGGGAGTTGTCAAAAAGGGCTGGTCGGAAGATCTGGACGAGCTTCGTGCAGTCAGAGACGGAGCACGGGACTTCATAGCAAGTCTAGAGGTTCGAGAACGTGAGAGAACTGGTGTCGCATCTCTGAAGGTTGGTTTTAACAAAGTTTTTGGTTACTACCTCGAAGTTACTCGAGCAAACCTAGACAAGGTGCCTGTCGACTATGTCAGGAAGCAGACACTCGCGAACGCTGAACGTTACTTCACTCCTGAGCTCAAAGAATGGGAAGAGAAGGTTTTTGGGGCAGAGGACCGAATTTCTCATGTGGAGGCTGAGCTTTTTAGTGATATTCGAGGGCGTGTCGCCAAGGAGATCGGCCGACTCCAAGAAACCGCAGCGAGAATCGCGACGCTGGATGTCCTGGTAAGCTTCGCTGAAATCGCCGTCAGCCAAGATTATGTGCGACCGGAGACTCACTCAGGTTTTGAACTCGAACTTGTAGCTAGTCGGCATCCTGTCGTAGAGACGATGATGCCCCGGGAGAAGTTTATTCCGAACGATATCTGCTTAGATGAGAATGGATGGATCGTCGTGTTAACAGGACCCAATATGGCGGGCAAGAGCACCCTACTCAGACAAGTCGGATTGATTCAACTCCTAGCTCAGATTGGGTCCTTCGTGCCCGCCGATCAAGCCAGGATACCGGTAGCGGATCGTATATTTACTCGTGTTGGTGCCTCAGATAACCTGGCACGGGGTCAGTCGACGTTCATGGTAGAAATGAGCGAGACCGCAGCGATCGTCCATGGAGCTACTGAGATGAGCTTGGTATTACTCGATGAAATTGGTCGGGGCACTTCGACATACGATGGCGTGTCGATTGCGTGGTCGGTCACTGAGTATCTGCATAAAGACCTAGGCTCGAAAACCATTTTCGCCACGCACTACCATGAGTTGACTCAATTGGGCGATCTGCTCCCTGGTGTGAAAAACATGAATGTCTCGGTCCGCGAAGTGGGATCGGATATCGTGTTTCTGCGCCAACTACTAGAGGGTGGTGCAGATCGTTCATATGGGATTCAGGTCGCCCGTCTCGCTGGCTTGCCTGACACAGTCGTGGCACGTGCGCATGAACTCCTGGTGGAATTGGAGGGAACACATACGGGTGGCGGAGAAGGTCTCGGACAGCATGGTATGCATCGTCCAGGATCGGGAACTGAGCTGCATCAGCTATCGATGTTTAGGGCAGATCACCCTGCCTTGGTTCGCTTACGTGAGTTGGTTCCAGATGATTTAACTCCCCGGGATGCTCTAGAACTCCTGTATCAATTAAGGGCAGCTGTACACGGAGACGAGAACACAGAATGAAATTCACAGAAGACTTCTGCTCGCAGAGGAAAACGCTGAGGGGTCTAGTAATTTCTGGAATGCTTGTTGCAGCGTTCTCGTGTGGTGTGGCAAGCGAAATTGAACAACCGATGCCGCTACTAGATGAGATGACGATCGATTACCCGCTAAGCCTTTGGGATCAAGCTATAGAGGGTGAAACATTGCTGAGGGTGCTAGTTACCGAAGAAGGTTCCGTCGATTCTGTAGAAATCTTCGAATCCTCTGGTCACCCCGCTTTCGATTCTGCAGCAGTTGCTGGAGTGATAAACCTACAGTTTGATCCAGCTACCCAAGATGGGGAAAGTATTGGGGTATGGGTGACGTTGCCTGTTCAGTTCTCTAAGCGTCCCCCGCCTGATAACGAAAATTAATGTCATATCTAACTTTATAGGGGTTACAAAAGCCTTGTCTTCAATGCCTGAACGCCACAGGGAGCCATACGACAGTGTGCTGGATCTGATCGGATGGACACCTATGCTGAGGTTAAGCTCAGTAGTTGATGGTGCTCGAACGCCGGTCTACGTGAAACTCGAGTTCATGGGTCCGGGGGGCTCGGTCAAGGACCGTATCGGTATTGGAATGATTCAAGCGGCCGAAAGAGATGGGACTCTCAAGGCGGGTGGAACGATTGTCGAAGCCACTGGAGGTAACACTGGGCTTGCTCTAGCGATGGCAGCTTCGC
Organism: uncultured Gemmatimonadales bacterium; assembly: GCA_913045345.1. Taxonomy (GTDB): domain Bacteria; phylum Gemmatimonadota; class Gemmatimonadetes; order Longimicrobiales; family Gaopeijiaceae; genus UBA1142. The sequence continues at coordinate 15,235 of CAJWPN010000006.1, read as the reverse complement.
TTAAGGGATATCGGTGCATTTGCACGATGCCAGATAAGATGAGTAGTGAAAAGGTCAAACTCTTGCGTGCCTTTGGAGCAGAGGTGGTCATCACACCTACGGCGGTGCCCCCTGATCATCCTGATCACTATCTCCAAAAAGCGCGTGCTATCACAGCTGCGACCCCGGGTGCTGTGATGGCAGATCAGTTTTATAACGAGGCAAATCCACAGATACATTATGAGACAACAGGGCGGGAGATTTGGGAACAGAGTGAGGGGCGCGTTACCCATTTCGTGGCTTCTGCAGGGACAGGGGGCACAATCACAGGTGTTGGACGCTACCTAAAGGAAAAGAATCCGGCTGTCCGCATAGTCGGGATTGATCCCGAGGGCTCCATAACTGCTCCGTTCTTCAATACCGGAGAAATAGGAGAGGGTACCCCTTACAAAGTTGAAGGCATTGGCAATGACAAGATTCCCGGGACATTGGATCTTGATGTTGTTGACGATTATCGAGTTCTCCCGGACCAAGTAGCGTTCGCGATGGCTAGGAGAATGACACGCGAAGAGGGGTTGTTTGCAGGTGGCTCAGCGGGCCTCATGGTTCATGGAGCCATTGAGTTGGCTAAGCAGATTGATGATCCAGAAGCCTTCGTGGTTTCGCTAGTTTGTGACTGGGGTGAACGCTACCTGAGCAAGGTCTATGATGACGAATGGATGCGGGAGAATGGCTTCCTTGAGAGATCCAGGCGTACAAAAGTTCGTGACCTTATCGACAAGAAAAATTCTGATGCACCAGAACTGATCACGGTAGAACCGGGGACATCAATACGGATTGCTTTGTCTACGATTACTGCACATGACATCGGCCAGTTGCCGGTTGTCTCTGACGGCTCTTGTGTGGGGTCGGTTACAGAATCAAGCCTGATGAGCCAAGTACTTGAGGATACTGCGTTGCTTGATAGGCCTGTCGATAGCGTGATGGCCCCTCCGTTCCCAGTGATCGCTGATCATGTCGACTCTGAGGAAGTAAGGGCTCTTCTTACTCGGGGTAATGCGGCCTGTCTGGTGAGTACGAAAGGCCAGCTTGTAGGTATCGTCACACGTTATGATGTCGTGAGAGCGTTGACCGCATGAGAATAGCAGTCCTCATGGGAGGGGTTTCGGATGAGCGAGAAGTATCGTTGTCATCCGGGGTCCAGGTCGCGAGCGCTCTCCGTAATCTGGGTCACAAAGTTGTCTCAGTGGACACAGTGAGAGGATCTTTAGATGAGGCAGAAGAGGCCCTTTTACTTAAAGCGGGGGTGGGTGCATTACCCCCGCTAGTCGGAGAACTGGCATCGCTAGACGAAGTGCAGACCGTGATGCTACGTGGTAATTCTGAACTCAACGAAATCGATGTCTTCTTTCTTGCGCTCCATGGAGGATCTGGAGAGGACGGCACCATCCAGGCCGTTCTCGAAGTTGCTGATGTAGCATATACCGGTAGTAACAGACTTGGTTGTTCACTAGCGATGGACAAGGAGGTCAGTAAGCGCCTCTTGCGTCAAGCAGGTATACCAACACCGGACTGGCTGTGTGGAGAATGCTCCGCTGTGGAAGTCGCGGACACATTAGGTCTGCCTGTGATTGTTAAGGCAGCTTCTGGCGGCTCGTCACTTCGATTGGTCCTCGCTCATGATCTCGAGGAGCTCGAATCTGTAATAGATGAAACTCGTGGATGGAATGATCTGGTACTGTTTGAAAGGTATCATCCGGGGCGAGAGGTCACGGTAGGGATCTTGGGAGAAGAAACACTCCCAGTCGGAGAGATTATTCCTGAGCATGAAATCTTCGACTACGAGTGCAAATATCAACCTGGAATGGCTCAAGAAATATTTCCAGCTGACATTCCGTCAGACCTTGCTTTCAGACTCAGCACTCTTGCCTTATCAGCTCATAAAGCGCTTAGGCTTCGTGACTATTCTAGGATAGACTTCATGGTCGATCGCCAAGGAGAGCCCTGGTGCCTGGAGGCGAACGCTTTACCTGGCATGACCTCCAACAGCTTACTTCCTAAGTCAGCAGCAGCAGCAGGGGTGGCTTTCCCAGAGTTGTGTGACCGGATTGCTAAACTTGCAAAAGTCAGAAAACATAAGAATTCTGATTGTCCTTGAGGCGCTGTGCATTAAAGAGATCGTGATTCCGGAACATGCTCACAGAGTCAGGGTTGGATAGATTCCCCTCGAAATAAGTAAGATCAATAACACAGAGAATGGCTTACTCGACCACTAGCTTCGGTTTCAGGTACATGATCACCCCTATGGTGAAGAACCTGATAATCGCTAATGTGGCGGTCTTCTTTCTAACCGTGCTGGTCGGACAAAATTTCATGTTCGAGTGGTTCGCGTTCCAGCCCACACAGATTTTTTTCAAGCCGTGGGGTGTGATCACCTACATGTTCCTGCATGGTGGTTTGTGGCATCTCTTTTTCAACATGTTGGTCTTGTTCTTTTTTGGCCCACCACTTGAGGGTCGCTGGGGTGAAAATGAGTTCTTGAAGTTTTATTTCTGCTGTGGTTTTGGAGGTGTAGCACTCAGTTACTTTTTCCTACCGGCTGTGGTGGTTGGAGCATCAGCTGCGATGTATGGCCTAATGCTCGCCTTCGCGATGAACTGGCCGAACGTGCCGATATATATCTGGGGGATCTTCCCGGTTAAGGCCAAGTACCTCGTGAGCCTGATTGTTGTCATAGCTGCCCTGAGCGCTTTCGGAGGCAGCTATGACGGTGTTGCCCACTTCGCACATCTCGGAGGTTTAGCTGCAGGCTTTATTTACCTGAGAGCCGATTGGCGATTGAATCGGTACCTGGGTTGGCTTAAGAAGAAGACTTCCAAGAGTGGTCGTCTCGCTGTTGTTCGCACTGACAGTCACCCCGGCTACTCAGCTGATCATGTTTCGGGTAAGAGACATACAGATGATCCGGTGCTCTTTGATAGAGTTGATGAGGTTCTTGATAAGATTTCCGCGAAAGGCATGTCCTCACTGACTCCTGAAGAGCTGAAACTCCTGGATCGGGTGTCCAAGCAACATCGGACTAACTAGCCCCCCAAGTCCGAACTACGGTTTTTTCGAGATGATTACTCTGTCATAGCTCCTGAATCAGTTGTTCGCCTTGGAGTGGGTTGCGAGGTTACTGGTTGAGCGATTTGCTGAACGCATAGATTCGGCGTTGATCTGACCCAAAGAGGTACTCATGGTCTCGAGATGGCAGTTTCGCACCTGTTCGCAGAGGTTTCTTTCGACAGTAACGCTACTCTTGGTCACGGGCTGTGCTGGTGCACAGGTCAGCCCACCACCACCAGTCCCGGAAGTATCACAGAATTCTCCGGAAGTAATCCAGGTCTCTCTGCCTGATGAGCCGACCCCACAAAACCAGGCAGATCAGATTAATCTCGATACGGTTCAAGCGGGAGAGTTCGACCAGGGTAAGATGTGGACCTTTGAATTTCCTCCTGTCGATTATATCACGGAGACATATGGTTTCCGGCCGGACACCGAGTGGTTTGAGCGGGCCCGACTAGGGGCACTTCGTATCCCGAGTTGTTCAGCATCCTTTGTCTCACCGTATGGGTTGGTCATGACCAACCACCACTGCGCTCGAGAGTTCGTATCCCAAGTGTCAGGAGATGGCGAAGCATTGCTGGATCAAGGTTTTATTGCAGAAAATCTTGCAGATGAGCGGATAGTTGAAGAATTCGAGGCAGATCAGCTAGTTGAGATTCTGGACGTCACCGATGAAGTCAATGCTCAGCTTGACGTCCTTCCTCAGGATGAACGTGCAGGAGCCCGGACAGAGCTTTTGGATGAGATCAAAGATCGGATTGTGGGACAGCGTGGAGGTGAAGATTCGGGATACGAGATAGAAATGATCTCCCTATACAATGGAGGTCGAACATCCGCTTATGTATTTCGACGGTACACGAACGCCAAGCTTGTAATGGCACCTGAACTACAGATCGGATTTTTCGGTGGGGATCCAGACAATTTTACGTATCCACGATATAACATGGATTTCGCCTTTTTCCGTCTTTACGATGAAAGTGGTGCCCCACTTTCAAGCGATACTTACTTCCCGTTTGACCGTGACGGACTGTCGGAGGGCGACCCTATCTTCATTGTGGGGAATCCCGGGTCGACCAGTAGGCTTCAGACCGTATCAGAGCTTGAATACCGTCGTGACGTAAGTGATCGATTCCTACTTGAAACGGTTAGGAAACGTATGGCGATTCTAGAAGTTTATATAGAAGAAAACCCCGAGATTGCTGAGCAGTATGACTTGCGGAACCAGTATTTTAGCCTGAGTAACACTGAGAAGGCATATGAAGGACAACTCCAGGGGCTTCATGACCCAGTGATCCTCGCGAAGCGAGCTGACACTGAAGCCGATTTCCAAGAGGCGATCAATGCCGCCCCCGCCTTGCAAGATCTTTACGGTGGGTTAGTTGATCGCATGGCAGAATTGCAAGACTTGAAGCGGAGTCGCACGGATGTGGTTGCTGCGTTTTCAGTTTTTGGGAATCCGATCCTTGACTCATCGACTCTCATTAGGGGCTTTTTTGGGCTTCAGGTTATTTCAATGCAACAAGGTGGTGCGCCGGCTGAAGATCTCGAGTCAATGATCGATAATGCTCGAGGGACTCCCCAAATACCCGCGGAACTTGATGTGGTTTTGATGGCCGATCGATTTAGGGACTTGGTTGAGCATCTCGGCGCTGATCATCCAGCCGTGGTGGGTCTTCTTGCTGGACGCACCCCTGAGATGGTAGCGGAACAAGTGGTCTCGAATAGCATGCTCAGTGATTCCGCTGCTGCTGTAGTTGCTCTTGAGTCTGGCGGTATCGGACCGCAGGATCCTGCGGTCCAGGCAGTTATAGCCTTTCTTCCGGCTTTCTTAGAACTAAATAGCCTTTTCGCCGAAGTCGCACCTGAGGAAGAGGCGATCGCTTCGGAACTAGGACGTGCCCGTTTCGAGATCTATGGAACCGAAGTGCCACCTGATGCAACGTTCTCTTTACGGATCGCAGATGGATCCGTTAGTGGCTACGAATACAACGGTACAATGGCACCTGTGTTTACTACGCTCTTCGGACTCTATGACCGTCACTACTCCCACAGTGGAAAAGAAGACTGGGCATTACCGGAGCGGTGGATGAATCCGCCTAACACTCTTGATCTTTCTACCCCGATAAATTTTGTATCAACAGCTGATATTATCGGTGGTAACTCAGGCTCTCCGGTTCTTGATCGTGATCTTGAGGTAGTCGGTCTGGTATTCGATGGCAATATTGAAAGTCTCCCAGGAGATTACATATATCTGCCCGAAAAGAATCGATCAGTAAGCGTAGATGTTCGGGCTATCCTAGAGGCTCTTGATGAGATTTATGACCTTGATCGGCTCGTGCTTGAGCTCACTACAGGACGTCTCTTAGAGACCGAGGAGGAGGCGGACCAGATAGGGCGTTAATAGCAGAATCCATATAACGAGCTAAAAGCAAACTTCAAGCTGGTGAATCGAACATTCCGTGGTGCCTTGCCCACCCTCTCAGCACTTTCTAGAATCCGTGTCCCCATAAGCTGAGGCGGCCCTCTAGGAGTGCCTCCTGCGACAAATAAGGGCTCACCACTACCCGAGTTCGTCGGGGTAGAAGATGTCCCTAAATAATCGAGATCCCGGAGGACTCTGAATGGCATCAGCCAAGGAATATCCCACAGACCGGATACGGAATATCACGGTTCTCGGGCATGGTGGATCTGGAAAAACAAGTTTGATAGAAGCGCTCTGCTTCGTGTCAGGCACTTCGAATCGTCATGGCAATGTTGATAACGGGACTGCGCTTACTATGCACACTCCCGAAGAGCATGCCCATGAAATTTCGATCCAGATGACCCCGGCCTACGCTGAGCATAATGGTGTGAAGGTCAACCTTCTGGACACACCGGGATACTTGGATTTCACGGGTGAAGCTCTTTCTGCGGTACGAGTAGCGGATGCCGCCATCATTGTCGTCAATGCCACCTCAGGCATCGAGGTTGGCACTGAACGCGTTTGGGAATACTGCGAGGCCCGGGGAATTCCTCGGATCTTTTTTGTTTCCATGATGGACAAAGAGCATGCTGACTTTGATGGTGTGTTTCAACAAATCAAGAACCTCAGTGAGAGTGCGCTCCCTGTAGAGATTCCAGTTGGTGAAGGTCCTGCTTTTGAGGGGATCATCAACCTCTTCAGTGAAAAGGCTCATATGTACAAGAAGGGGACAACCAAAGGGGAATATGACGAAACTGAAGTTCCGGAGGATTTGAAGGATAAGGGAGCCCAGTGGGAGACCGAGCTCCAGGAGACATTGGCCACAACGGATGAGGATCTTCTGGAGAAGTATCTGGAAGGTGGAAAGATCTCCCGTGAAGAAGCGATTGATGCAATGGCTCGTGGGATGGCACGCAACGAAATCTCTCCAGTTTTCTGCGGTGCTGCGCCACTTACTTACGGAATCCAGGCACTCCTCAGTAAGCTCGTAGAGTTGTGTCCGAATCCGTCCGAATCAGGAACCGAAACAGTTGGTGACCAGGAGCTCATGGCCGACGATGGAGAGCCACTGGCAGCACTCGTCTTCAAGACTGCGGCCGAGCCACATATTGGGGAATTATCATACTTCCGAATCTTCTCGGGTAAAGTTGCTAGCGGGTCAGAAGTTGTGAATGCATCGGATGGCCGAGCAGAGAAGCTCAACCACTTGAGTATCCCTATGGGTAAGGAGCGGCATGAGGTTCCTGTACTTCATGCTGGAGACATTGGGGTCGTGGCCAAGCTCAAACACACGCATACCAATGACACGCTCAACAATAAAGGAAAAAAACTGTCTTTGGATAAGATTGAATTCCCAAGTGCTGACATTGCTGTAGCTATTAAGGGAGTTAGTCGGAACGACGAAGACAAACTCGGAGAGGTTCTGCCTAAGCTACATGAGGAGGACCCAACGTTTTCTGCTGCGTTTAATGGAGAGCTTCACCAGACTATAGCCAGAGGTGTAGGTGAATTGCATCTCGACGTTCAGTTCGAGCGCATGGAGAGGAAGTACGGGGTCAAGGTTGAAACTGGACAACCAAAAATCGCTTACCGAGAAACGATCACAAAACAGGCTGAAGGACAGGGGCGGCACAAGAAGCAGTCAGGTGGTCGTGGTCAGTTCGGGGACTGTAAAATACGAATGTCACCGAGGCCCCGGGGTGCAGGCTACGAATTTGTTAACTCAATCAAAGGTGGGGTTATCCCTACAAAATATGTGCCGTCTGTAGACCGTGGGATAAGGGAAGCGTCTGAAAATGGAGTGCTAGCGAATTATCCCTTGGTCGATTTTGCAGCGGAATGCTACGACGGTTCTTACCATGCCGTAGATTCGTCTGATATCGCATTCAAACTTGCTGGTTCAATGGCTTTCAGAAACGTGGCCGAAAAGTGTGGGCCGGTCTTACTGGAGCCAATCATCGAAGTATTAGTAACTACTCCGGACGAATATGTTGGAGACATCATGGGTGATTTGACCTCAAGGAGAGGGAAGGTACAGGGTATGGATCCCTCCAGTGGTCGTACCACGGTCAAGGCAATGGTTCCAGAGTCAGAGCTATATAAGTACGCGGCAACACTGAGGTCGATCACCCAAGGGCGTGCCCATCATACTCGTAACTTTGCTGGCTATGAGCCTGCACCGCATGAAGTCATTGAAAAAGTAAGGGCTGAGCGAGCGGCAGAGAGGTCGTGATAGGCTGTGCAGCTAGCGCTGCGCGAGGGTTTGGGCTTGGCAATCATAGTTGGTTAGATAAAAAATGCTAACGCCGCTTGAAGAAGACTTCCGCCTGCCTGCCTACTTGCCATATTACCGTGTTGTACCTGCACTTCTGGTAATTTGTACAGGCTACGTCTGTCCTGCGTTCGAGTTATCTGATTCCGATACTTATCACCGGTGACTCCACATTATCGAAAGGTGACCTATGCCGTCTAAAGTCACGGCCCTCCCAGTTCGGAGAACTTTTGGTGAAACCATGCGCACTGACGCGTGGTGGCTTCAGCCCGTCGTGGTTTTTGTTGTCTTCACCTCTTTTGTCATCTACTCCACATGGGCTGCGTTCCAGGGGAACAACTATTACTCTGGGAATCTGCTTTCGCCTTTCTACTCACCACTGATCTGGGGTGATCCGTCGCACTCGTTTACGGGTACGCTAGAGCCTGGATGGTGGCCTTCCTTCCTCCCTGTATTTTCTCCCGCATTCGTGATTCTATGGGCGCCCGTGAGCTTCCGTCTTACCTGCTATTATTACCGTGGAGCTTACTATAAGGCTTACTGGCCCGGCCCATCGTCCTGCTCTGTAGGCACGCCTCGTGAAGCTTACATGGGTGAGAGGCACTTCCCATTAATTCTGCAGAATGCCCATCGATACACATTGCCCTTTGCTCTTCTACTACTCGTTTTCTTATCTCACGATGCCTGGAAAGCTCTGTGGTTTGAAACTGGATTCGGTTCGGAAGAACTTGGGCTTAGCCTAGGAACGGTCGTTTTGACAGCAAACGTAGTCCTCCTTGGTGGCTACACGTTTGGGTGCCATTCGCTGAGGCATCTAATTGGCGGAGGGATTGATAAGCTAGCAGGCAGGCCAGTTCAGAGGGCTGCATATGAGTGTGTTTCTTGGTGCAATGGCCGCCACATGATTTGGGCCTGGTGTAGCCTGATTTGGGTGGCATTCGCAGATATCTATGTCCGGTTGTGTGCGATGGGAACCTGGGTGGATTGGAGGATCTTCTAATGACCCAGCACCAGGTCTTGGAATACGACGTTGTAGTGATTGGTGCTGGTGGCGCTGGTTTGCGTGCAGCGATCGAGGCCGCAGCAAAGGGTGCCTCAGTTGGCTTGATCTGCAAATCTCTTCTCGGAAAAGCCCATACCGTTATGGCCGAAGGGGGTGTTGCTGCGGCCCTTGCCAATGTTGACGACCGAGATAGTTGGAAAGTCCATTTTGCCGACACCATGAGAGGTGGACATTACCTCAATGCTTGGAGGATGGCGGAACTACACGCGAAGGAAGCACCTGAGCGTGTGCGAGAACTGGAAGGCTGGGGAGCGCTTATGGACCGCACGCCAGACGGGCGTATCAACCAGCGGAATTTCGGCGGGCATGCGTATCCTCGACTGGCACATGTCGGTGACCGAACGGGTCTTGAAATGATTCGAACGCTCCAGGACCATGGGATTCATGAGGGGATCGATGTGCATATGGAAGTCACAGTCAGCAAGCTTCTTATGGATGGGGCCCGATGTGCTGGTGCTCTTGCGTACGATCGAGAGCTAGGACGGTTCAAGGTTTTCAAGGCCAAATCCGTAGTTATGGCAACTGGTGGTATCGGCCGAGCTTTCTTAGTCACTAGCAATAGCTGGGAATACACGGGCGACGGACACGCATTAGCCTACCACGCTGGTGCAGAACTGGTTGATATGGAGTTCGTGCAGTTCCACCCGACGGGTATGGTTTGGCCACCGAGTGTGCGAGGTATCCTTGTTACCGAAGGTGTACGTGGCGAAGGTGGGATCCTCAAGAACAGTGAAGGTCGGCGTTTTATGTTTGATGACATTCCTCCGCTCTACAAGGAATCGACCGCTGATACTCCTGAAGAGGGATGGCGTTATGTCAGAGGTGACAGGGAAGCGCGCCGCCCTCCAGAGCTGCTTACGCGAGATCACGTGGCACGCAAGATCGTGAAGGAAGTCCAGGAGGGACGTGGTAGCCCTCACGGAGGTGCGTTCCTCGACATCGCTTGGATCCAAGAGCATATCAAAGACTCAGAGGATCATATCAAGAAGAAGCTTCCCAGTATGTATCATCAGTTCAAGGAACTGGCGGGTATCGACATTACCAAAGAGCCTATGGAGGTTGGGCCAACTACACACTATGCGATGGGGGGTATTCGAGTGGACTCGGATTCCCAGATGTCGACAACCGTAGCAGGTCTTTTCGCAGCAGGTGAATGTGCAGCTGGACTGCACGGAGCGAACCGATTGGGAGGCAATTCGCTCTCGGATTTACTCGTATTCGGGAAGCGGGCTGGGGAATACGCTGCCGAGTTCTCTGCTGGAAACACGCCGGTTCATCTTCAGGACGAACAGATTGACCTAGCAGTCCAAGAGGCACTTTCTCCACTTGAGAGGGATCCGGGAGCGGATGTGGGGCCTTATCGCTTGCAGTATGAACTGCAGCAACTAATGCAAGACAAGGCAGGGATCGCACGCGAAGAGGATGGTCTTGCAGAGGCCTCGAATGAACTACAGCGCCTCAAGACAAGGGCTCAGGCCATGGGAGCTAGTGGTAGCCGAGAGTACAATCCGGGCTGGCATACGACCCTTGATCTGCAGAATCTAATTACGGTCGCTGAAGCTGTGGTCATGGCATCACATGCACGCAAAGAAAGTCGTGGAGCGCACTCACGGCTGGATTATCTTGATAAAGATCCGGAGTGGGGAACAGTGAATCTTGTTCTTAAGAAAGGGCATGATGGGGAAATGGAACTTCGTAGAGAAGGGATCTCAGAGATACCGAAAGAACTCCGTAAAATCATTGAGGAACAAGGTTGATGAAGACTGCGACCTTTAAGGTATGGCAGGGCAACTCCGATGGGGGTGAGCTAAAGACCTACGAAGTCGAAGTTGATCAGGGCTATGTGGTCCTAGACGCCATCCATCGTATCCAGGCTGAGCAGGTAAACGATCTAGCTGTCCGATGGAACTGTAAGGCCGGCAAGTGTGGCTCATGCTCCGCTGAGGTGAATGGATCGCCCAAACTCATGTGTATGACTCGAGTTGATGAATTACCGGCGGACAAGCCGATCACGGTCGAGCCTATGCGGACTTTTCCAGTCGTTAAAGACCTCGTGACAGACGTATCTTGGAACTATGAAGTAAAAGCTTCAATCAAGCGTTTCTCCCCGAAGACAGCTGATCATGAAGATGGAAGTTGGGATATGGATCAGTATGACGTTGAACGTTCTCAGGAATTCAGGAAATGTATTGAGTGTTTCTTGTGCCAAGACGTATGTCACGTGCTTAGGGACCATCAACTTCATGACCGGTTCGCTGGGCCGCGTCACTACGTTCATGTAGCAAATATGGAGATGAATCCAATCGACACGGGTGATCGGGTTGCAGAATTGAGAGAGGAACTCGGTATCGGTTACTGCAACATTACCAAATGTTGCACAAAAGTGTGCCCGGAGGGGATTACGATCACTGACAACGCAATCATTCCTCTCAAGGAAAGAGTGGTGGATCAGTCCTACGACCCTCTCGCGAGACTAATCAAATTAGTGAAGGGAAGTGGCGATTAACTGATTAGTGGCTAACCCAAGTCTTGACCTAGGGCGAAACTATTAGGTCGGTCTTATGACACTAATCCTCCGGTAGCTTGTCGGAGCAGCTCGGTGACCCGGTCTAGCGCTGCTGCAATGCGTTCCATCTGGGGCTCTACCAGATGCCACTCGCGTTGTTCGATCGCCTCCCGGATACCCGGTAAGGTCTTGACGCCGTACCCAGTGTAGAAACCCGGAGCATAAATTGTGTGTCGAAACCATGGACGCCCTGGAAGGCCGTCCGTGTCTGTCATAGCCTGTTCAATCTTTTGCAGTATTCGATTGATCTCTGTCATACGGACTGGTGACAGAGTTCCGTTACTCAGTTGTTCACTGAGCATGCGATCCAGGTCTGTAGAAGCGTCCTCGAGTCTCGCTGCAGCATTTTGGAGAGGTGCAAAATTAAAGAACGGCACCTCGTCTTTGCTCATCGGTGGATTATACGTCTGTCTTGGATCAGCCTGAAGACGGAATGCATCCATTTCAACGAGTCGGTTGTGCTGCACGGTCTCTGCTCGGAGGTCCTCGGCTAGGATTTCAACTTCACTCACGTAACGGTTAAGAGTTTCCGTGTAATTTTCCATCCGGAGTGGAAGCACATCAGCATCAGCGAACCTTAGTGTGAGTCGGCCGGCCACCTTAGCTAGAGCAACTCCATAGCTAAAGCCTGGATCTCCAAAACGAGTATAGTGATCGAAGGAGTCAAACTGAGAATGGTAAGAACCCCCTCCACTCTCTCCTCCGAAACTGATGTTGAGGGATCCAATCCCAAGGTGCTGAAGAAATGGTGTATAGTCCGAGCCTGAGCCAAGCGGAGCGATCCAGAGGTCTCCTTCTCTTTGTGCACTCGGATCACCTGAAACCGCTCTGGTGGCCCGAGATCGTTCCCAAACCGATACGCCGGTCTGCGGATCTTCAACCTCTTTAGCTACTTCATTGACCACACGCTCCAACGTGTGGGAGCCACCTGCGGAGAGAAAACCTCGACCATTCCCATCAGTGTTGATGTAGAGGACTGCCTTCTCGTGCAGTTCATCTCGATGGTGTTCGGCCCATTCTGTCGAGCCGAGGAGGCCTGGCTCTTCAGCATCCCAGCCGGCGTAGACAATAGTCCGTTTCGGGCGCCAGCCGGTGCGTGTGAGTTCACCCACGGCACGTGCTTCCTCCATCAGTGCAACCATTCCAGAAATCGGGTCTGCTGCTCCCATCGCCCAGCCGTCACGATGGTTACCGCGGATGACCCACTCATCTGGAAAGTCTGAACCACGCATCACAGCGATCAAGTTATAGGCTGGTGTGAGATCCCAATTGAACTCAAGGTGCAATCGTACCCGAGCTGGACCCGGACCTAGATGATAGGTGATTGGTAACGCCCCTCTCCAATTAGCAGGTGCGACGGGGCCTTCCATCGCACTTAGCAGCGGTAGAGCGTCTGCGTAAGAGATTGGAAGCACCGGGATTTTCATGATCGTGGGCGCTTCTTCGACAGTGTAGCGTTCAGCATCGACGGTGGCACCCACAAATGGAGTAAGAGGATCTCCAGGATAGAGCGGCATGTCCTGCACAGCTCCTCGCTGGACTCCATGCTCCATGCGATAGGGACCCTTCGGATAGACATCGCCTTGGAAGTATCCATCATCCCTCGGATCGGAAAACAGAATGCAACCGATGGCTCCGTGTTCAGCAGCAACCTTAGGTTTTATGCCTCGCCACGAACCACCATATCGAGCGATGACAATCTTACCTTCCACACTAATGCCGCGGCGCTCTAGTTCCTCATAATCAGAGGGAATCCCGTAGTTGACGTAGACCAATTCGCCCGTGACGTCCCCATCAGCAGAGTATGCATTAAACGTTGGTAGTCGATCTTCTTCGATTCCCGAGGTTTCATCTTCCGCTAAAGTTGGTTCACGAAGTTGGGCCGTATAGCTGGTTGGTTCTATGAGTTCGAGTTCCCGAATCCGAGGAGTTGGGTAAAGCACTTGGTATTCATCCAGGCGCACTTCGAAGCCCCAGGACTCGAATTGCTCGACCATCCAGTAAGCCGTTTCCCTGTTGTGGGGTGAACCCGTGTAGATTGGTTTAGACACGATGTATCGCATCCATTCTTCGAGGTTGTCGGCGTCTAGGTACGAATCGTATTGGCCCTCTAGCTCTAGTTGCCGAGCTGCTGACTCAGGAGTGAAACCCTGAACAGATAGGGCTTCCTGTGCTGCTGCTCCCTGAAGTTCCAGGAGTGCCATGGCAAGGATCAGTGAGCGAGTCAAAAGGCGTGAAGTGTGAACCATGGTGGCAACCTCGAGCGAAGCGAAAAGATGGTTATGTGCAGTTCCCCAGTGGGGCTCACAAAATAGAGTTCCTAGAGCATGGAGGAAGTACAAGCATGGATTCAACCTCGAGCCAGTGCTCCATCAAGTTAGACTGAAATACTATCTATGATAGCTTTGATGCAAGACGGCATTCTCGGGTCTCGGTTTAGCTCAAATCAGCTGTCGCTTGGACCAGCTAAGAGTAAGTGGTACTCCCCCCCCTTGCCTGGATAGGGCTTTTCAGTTTAGGCTCCCCCCGGCCCCGGGGACTCATGCAACATTTGGGATGATGGCGCCTGAGTCCTCACCTCGAGACAACAGAATCAATCACAAACCCGGACGCTCATGACCCCCAAAGAATTTTTTAAACTTGCCGAAGAACACGGTGCCGAAATGGTAGACCTAAAGTTTACGGACTTCCTTGGCGCATGGCAGCATTGTTCCTACCCAATCGACACTTGGGATGAAGGGACTTTCGAGGATGGAGTAGGTTTCGATGGCTCTTCAATTCGAGGGTGGCAGGGCATTCACGAATCTGACATGCTGGCCGTTCCTGATGCCTCGACGGCACGTGTGGACCCGTTCTTCGCGCGTCCAACCATCAGTGTACTCGCGAATATCGTAGATCCAGTGACGAGGGAGGACTATTCCCGTGACCCACGTCACGTAGCTCGTAAGGCAATTGAGCACATGAAGGGTACGGGTATCGCGGATACGTGCTACATCGGCCCGGAGCCAGAATTCTTTATCTTTGATGATGTTCGGTATGAACAGAACGAGCACAGCGGCTTCTATGAGATCGATTCTGTTGAGGGGGCCTGGAACACCTCTCGTTATGAAGAACCCAACCTAGGATATAAGCCACGGTTCAAGGGTGGCTACTTTCCAGTTAGCCCCACAGATAGCTATCACGAGCTCCGGGGAGAGATGGTCTATACGATGCGCGATTTGGGTATGGTCGTAGAGGCTCATCACCATGAAGTGGGTACTGCCGGCCAAGGTGAGATAGACCTTGAGTTTACTGAACTTTTACATATGGCAGACCAGTTGGGCTGGTTTAAGTACATCATTCGCAATGTTGCGAAACAGCATGGTAAGACTGTCACGTTCATGCCTAAGCCGATTTTCAATGACAACGGGAGCGGGATGCATACTCACCTCTCCCTCTGGAAAGATGGCACCCCTCTTTTTGCGGGTGATCAATATGCAGGACTGAGCACAATGTGTATGCATGCAATTGGTGGCGTACTTCGTCATGCTCGTGCCCTGCTTGCTTTTGCTGCTCCTACGAGCAACTCCTACCGACGCTTAGTCCCGGGCTTTGAGGCTCCGGTGAACCTCGCTTATTCACAGCGCAACCGCTCCGCAGCAGTTCGCATTCCTATGTATTCGAATAGCCCTAAGGCGAAACGCCTTGAGTTCCGCTGCCCCGATCCGAGTGCGAATGGGTACCTGATGTTTTCAGCGATGCTTATGGCTGTGCTCGATGGAATCGAAAATGAAGTTGATCCAGGCG
>CAJWPN010000005.1:0-58082 GCA_913045345.1 uncultured Gemmatimonadales bacterium | reverse complement strand
ATCAGGGGATTTTCAAGTACACTCGAAACGGTATGTATACGTTTGGATTCTTCCTAGCCTGGGTTCCGGGATTCTTGCTCCAGTCAAAGACAGCTTTATCAGTGGCGTTATTCAGTCATCTCTATATCTGGGTGCACTACTATTTCACTGAGCGACCAGACATGAAGATTATTTATCGAGGCGTGTGAGAATGAGATTATTCGGTTGCGTTGATTATTGTCTCCCGATCGTTTCAGCTGGTAGCAGCGTTACGATCACCACTCGATCTTCGTTCAGGTAACGTTGTGCATCTTCTTGGATCGACTCGATAGTGACTGCATCGATGGTCGTTGTATCGAGTAGGAAGCGCGGGTCCTGACCAGACGCCTTAGCTCCTATGAGTTGGGCTGCCCAGTAGGGATTCAACCGCATATTGGTCTCGCGTGCGCGTCTCTCTCCCTCGACCGCTTTATCGACGTCTTCCTGGGTTGGCCCCTCGACCTGCAGCTTGCGGAGCTCCTCAAATACTACACCGCGCAATTCTTCTGCTCGTAGCGGGTCTGATCCGAACGCTACCGTAACAGTGTAACGCTCTTCTGGGATTTGCTCGTAGCCTCCAGTCACCCCCACGCCGTAAGTGCCACCAAGATCCTCCCGCATCGTTTCTCTAAGGCGTAACTCTAGGGCTTGGGCCATCACGCGCATTCCCACGCGGTTTTGAGCTGTATAATCGAAGGGACCGGTGAAGGCCATGATCGTTTGGCTTTGCGGCTCGACTCCCGCACGTACGGTCTTCTCGATGTGTGCGTCTGGTGGGTCCATATCCAAGTCCAAAGGAGTGTCCGTTCGCTCCACTCTTGGCAGGGAGCCCAGGTACTGCTCGGCTAGCGGGCGCATGATGTCTAGGTCGATGGCTCCCACGAACACGAATGTGAAGTCACTCGCATCAGCGAAGCGTTCTCTGTAGAAATCAACCCCGGTTTCTAGGTCGATTTCGTCCAGGACGGCTAGCGAAAGCGGCCGGGATCTAGGATGTCCTTGAGCCATGGTTACACTGAAAGTGTCTGAGAAAGCCGTCATCGGGTTCGATCCGAGATTTTCCAGGACTGCTCGGCCCTGAGCCATGAATGCTTGGAAAGCCGTTTCATCTTCGCGTGGCGCCGTGAAATAGAGCCAAACCAGTTGGAGCATTGTCTCGAGGTCCTGGGGAGACGCCGAGCCACTCATACCTTCGGTGTTCTGGCCAATGGATGGAGATACCTGGACTGCCTTACCTGCGAGTGCCTTCTGGAGATCGATCGCTGAGAAAGCTCCTACGCCGCCTTGCTGGACCAACCCCGCGGCTATGGCTGCTGACTGGTGATCATCCAGGCTAGAGTTGGACCAGCCGCCGGGGCTGGTAGCCTGCATGGCAATTTCATCTTCCTTGAAGTCGGTGGGTTTCAGCCAAACGGTGACCCCGTTCGATAGGGTCCAGATCGTCATGTCCAACTCGTAGATCACACTCTCGGAAACAATTGATCCGGGTTCGGGGGGTTCGGGCACAAGTGGTTCATCGAGCGTGGCATCCACATACGGTTCGATATCCATGCTCGTAACTCCGGCTAGGACTTGCTCGAGGTCCGCCTGGGAAGGAGTAGCGAGCCCTGGTTTATCTATAGCATCAGCCAACACGACTCGGTTGGTTTGCTCGAGGTTGGCTTGCGCCGTCTCGTTCACAAGTTCCAAGTCGATGGTCTCCATCAGCGCCTGTGTGGCCATGTACTCGAATTCAATGCCCGGAATCGCATTGCCTTGTAGGAAATGGCTGATGTACTCGCTGGCAAATTGAAGAGATTCTTGGTTCTCACGGTCGTTGAATGTCTGCTCTAGTTCTCGAACCAGATCAAGCTTCTGACGCTCCAGCTCACCTTCCGTGAAGCCGTGACGAGCTGCTCGTTCCGCCTCGACGAAAAGGGCCTCGAGGCCGCGCGCGTGCCCATCTTCCTGAACCAATGCCAAGATCTGGAAGGCGCTCTTCGCACGGACGAATTCTCCGTGCCCCGAAAATGCAGCTACGAACGGTGGGTCAGCCTGTTGTGTAAGCTCCAGAAGCCGATTGTTCATCATGCCGCTCACAAGCACGTCAACCAGCGCCTCGCGATAGCCGCCTACTGTTCTCACCTCGCGTGGGTTCTGCAACGCCAGAACCCCTACCTGAGAGCCTGTAGCTTCGGGGTCTGAGGCAATCGCATAATAGGTTTCCGCGTGATCCGGAATGTCGAAGTACGGGCGGTCCAGGGGTGTTTCCGGCACCGGTAACCGATTGAAGTGTGTCTGAATCAGCTCCTCAATTTCTTCAGGATCGAAGTCACCGACCGCTACTACCGCCATGAGATCAGCTCGGTACCAAGTGTCGTAGAACCGAATGAGCTCCTCGTGGGGGAAGCTCTGCAATAGTTCTACATTCCCGATAGGGAGGCGCTCCGCGTAGCGTGAGTCAGCAAACAGAATCGGGAACTGTTGATCCTGAATGCGTGCACCGGCTCCGCGCCCTAGACGCCATTCCTCGATCACTACACCCCGTTCCTTATCGATCTCTTCAGGCTCAAAACTCACCAGATGTGCCCAGTCCTCGAGGATCTGGAATCCGGTGGCGACCGTCGATGGATCCTCTGTCGGCACTTGGAGCATATAGACGGTCTCATCGAAGCTCGTATAGGCATTGATCGAGGGTCCGAATGCCATGCCGATCGATTCGAGGTAGTCGACGAGTTCCTGCTTCTCGAAGTTTTCAGTGCCATTGAACGCCATGTGCTCGGCGAGGTGAGCAAGACCGAGCTGAGTGTCGTCCTCCAGGACCGAACCGGCGTTCACCACCAAGCGCAGTTCAGCCCGATTCTCGGGCTGGCTGTTTTGCCGGATGTAGTAGCGTAGCCCGTTCTCGAGTTCGCCCACGGTGACGTTTGGGTCCATGGGTAGTGGTGACCCCATGGGGATCTGAGCATTAGCACTTAGGGGCAGCGAAAACGCTAGTGCAAGTAGGGGAATGACCACGGAACGGGATGGGAGCATGCGAATCTCGGGGCTAAGCAGGTGGAGAGCGCTGAGTCGGTCTAGGATGCTATTACCTTCGGTTTCGCGCCAGCTAACGCGCATCGCTCTAGTTGATCTCTAACTAAAAAAGTACACTGGTCCAGCTTTACCACATCTCAAACAGGAGTTTCACATGAAATTTATGGTTACGTGGTCGATCCCAGAAGGAGAAGCTCGGCATGATACGCTCAAGACATTCAGTGACATGACCGCTGAGGATGATCAGGCATTGATGGGGGATTCATTAACTATGATCGGTAGATGGCACGAGTTGGTATCGATGACGGGGGTTGCTGTATTTGAAGCAGACAGTGCAGCGGCGGTGAGCAACTATATTCTCAATTGGAATCATGTTTGCGATTGCGATGTAACTCCTGTACTCGACGATGAGGAAACTCGTGCACTTGGAAGATCAAGGGGTTGAATAGGTCGTAAATTAGATCGTGTGCAGCACAGAAATCATCACACCATTTAAAGGCTAATCATGTCTCTACCAACGTTGGGCAAATATCTCTATACCGTTCCCGTTGTGGCATTCGGAATCTTTCACTTTACAAGAACCGACGCATTTGCTGGCATGGTTCCGATTCCGTTTGCTCAGTCTTTATGGGTTTACTTGACGGGCGTTTGCTTTCTCCTAGCAGCAGTAAGTGTCTACACGGAAAAACATACGGCTCTGGCGATGAATCTTCTTGGGCTGCTGCTGCTGCTGATCGTGGTCACCATACACGTGCCTGGGATCATGGGTGGCGGAGCCAGTACATGGATGACTCCTATGCTGCATACTACGGGTTTGGCTGGTGCTGCTTTTGTGTTGGCCGGGGTACACGAAGGGAGTTGATGATTTCTGTCTCGGTTGATGAAAATATCCAGGAGTTCTGATACGTCCGAAAAGAGATTGATGAGGAGTACCGGCCCAAGCTTGATCTTGGCTCTGCTTTTTTTGCCTGGGAGCACGACTGCTCAACAGGCGGGTCCGAAACCCCGGGAAATCGGCACAGCCGAACCGAATACTATCCCGGAGATCGAACTCAATGCGATGCAGTTAACAGGTGCCATAGAGCTTGATGGTCGTATCTTGGAGGACTTCTGGTCTTCAGCGGTCCCGATCACCGATTTCACGCAACAGGAGCCGGTCGAAGGCGGGGTACCGTCGGAGGAGACCGAGATCCGCGTCCTGTTCGATGAGGACAACCTCTACATCGGTGTCATCATCTACGACGACCCCGAAGAAGTCTTGGCATATCAGCGTGAACGAGATGCGATGCTCAGTACGGATGACCGGTTCATGTGGATCTTGGACACGTTCCTGGACGGTCGGACCGGGTACTTCTTCGAGATCAACGCAGCCGGCCTCATGGGCGACGGCATCTTACGCTCCAGTGGTGGTGGTGGTGGACGTTTCGGTGGAGGGTCCGGTGGTGGCAGTGCGAACAAGGCGTGGGACGGGATCTGGGAGGCACGTACCGCGATGCGTCCCGATGGCTGGTCTGCAGAGATCCGGATCCCGTTTCGTACCCTGAACTTCGATCCCGATAACGATACCTGGGGCATCAACTTCCAACGTACGATCCGGCGCCGTAACGAAGAGATCCTGTGGCGGGGCTGGAAGCGGACCGAAGGTCTACGCAGACCGATCTACGCCGGGCGCATGACGGGTCTCCAGAATTTGTCCCAAGGCCTGGGCCTCGAAGCGGTACCGTCGACGATCGTAGGCTGGCGTAGCATCCCCGCGAATGCGGAACCGACCACAGTACCTCGTGATCTCAGCTTGGACGTCAATTACAGCGTGACATCGAGTCTGCGTGCTTCGTTGTCCGTGAACACGGACTTCGCTGAGGTGGAGAGTGATCAGAGGCGCGTGAACCTCACACGCTTCCCGATCCGGTTCCCCGAGCGCAGGGATTTCTTCCTCGAAGGCTCCAATGTCTTCTCGTTCGCCCCCAGAAGTGGTCCTTCGCCCTTCTACTCACGCAATATCGGACTGAGGAGCGGTCAGCAGATCCCGATCAACTACGGTGGTCGTGTCACTGGTCAGGTCGGTGAGTACGAGGTTGGCTTTTATCAGCTGGGGACCAGTGACCATGAGTACCTGGACGGTACAGGGACGGACAGACTCATCCCTTCCGAACAGTTCACGGTCGGACGCATCAAGAGGCAGATCTTCGAACAATCAACGATCGGAGCCATCTACACCCGGCGTGGGACAGAAGCTGATCAGTCAGGATTTATGCCATTAGACCGCCATACCGCCGGCCTTGATCTCGCAGTCAACACCCGGAACTTTGCCGGGAACAGCAATATGGAGCTCGAAGCATTCGTAATCTGGAATTCGAACGCAAACTCTACTGAAGATCTAACATTTAAAGATCTCTCTGCGCATGGGCTACGGGTTAATTTCCCCAATGATATTTGGTCTGGACACCTATCCTATCGTCAATTTGGTGACTCGTATCGTCCTGCTTTAGGCTTTGTGACACGCAATGATTTCCGCCGCGTGGAACCCCGAATCGGCTGGTCGCCGCGACCGAACATCGACTGGATACGCAGAGTGCGGTTTTCTGCGCAATTCAGGCACCTAGAAGAGTTGGGAACAGGGATCACCGAAGAGCGGGAATGGGACCTCGGACTCTTGGGTCTCGACTTCGAGAGCGGGGATGGTTTTGATTTTAATGCCAAGAGGACCTTTGAATATCTGGATCGCCCGTTTTTCGTGAGCGAAGGCATCCAGATTACTGAAGGTGATTATACAAGCTGGGAGTATCGGGTGATTGCCCGTACCGCGGGCAGACGGCGCATTTCGATGTACGGGGGGTTCACAGTAGCTGATTTCTGGAACGGAGAACGGCTCAATTTCGGTGGACGACTCACCTTCCGACCCAATCCTGGAATCAGTATTACCACCAATATTCAACGTAACCAAGTGACCCTTCCTCAAGGACAGTTTGACGCTGATCTATATGAGATCGAAGGCCAGTGGAATCCCACTCCGTGGGTCAGCGCAACGACGCAGTTGCAGTACGATGATGTCAGCGATATCGCAGGACTTTTTGCAAGGCTACGCTGGATCGTGAAACCAGGAAATGACATCTACTTCGTTTATACGCATAACTGGCAAAACCTGGGCACCGACATCCTAGATAACTCAGATCTGATCACCCTGTCGCGGGGTGGAGCAATTAAGGTGAATTACACGTACCGGTTTTGAGTTCTGTTGTGAGTATCTTACGATGGCTAAGAACGGAGCCTCCTCGTAACTAATTACATTGAGTTTTTCTCACTCGACCTGGCTCAAGTCCACCTGCATAGAGGATTTTTTCTCTCAACCGCTCTCCTTCTTCATCTGCAAAATTGATCACAGCTCTCAAAGAAGTCTCAGCAGCCTTATATGACTCTGCAGGAAAGTCTGCCTCTTCAGCATGTCGCAGCGAACCCTCTAGTGACCGCAGTTCCTTCTCTGCTTTTTCGATCGCCCTACGAAGGCGGTTCAGTGCCTTCCTCGCTTCGGATTCAGCAGTTTTCATTATGAGCGCTTTTCGTTGCGAGCCGAGAGTGTTTGATCTAGAAAACTGGATCGGGACACGAAGGCTAACAACCATCAACTGGAACCGCTTGACCCTGAGGGGTAGTCAGCCCGAATGAGTAAGCAACTCGATCTGATCATTGTAGGAGCGGGACCGTGTGGTATCGCTGCTGGCACTGCGGCCGAGCAGGCTGGGCTTTCATGCATGTTGATAGAGAAGGGATGCATCAGCAATTCGCTCGTGAGCTACCCTTATTACATGACCTTCTTCAGTACCGCGATAATGCTCGAAGTGGGAGGCGTACCATTCACAATCCCGAATGCAAAACCTACACGGCGTGAAGCTCTCGCTTACTACCGGAGGGTTGTGGAGCATTGTGGTGTTGATGTGAGACAGTATGAAGAAGTGGAGGATATATCGGGACAAGAAGGAGACTTCACAGTTTCTACCCGCAAAATTACGGGAACCGAAAACACATACCACGCCTCTGCAGTAGTCATCGCAACCGGGGGCCTACACGAACCCAATCACCTCGGCGTACCCGGAGAGGATTTACCGAAAGTTCGCCATTACTATTACGAGCCTTATCCCTACTACGACCAAGATGTACTGGTAGTTGGAGCAGGTAACTCAGCTGTGGAGTCGGCTCTAGAGATGTTCCGGAATGGTGTCAGGGTGACGATGGCCCACTTCGCTGACTCAATTGATAGAGGGATTAAACCCTGGGTTGTTCCAGATATTACTAATCGTCTGGATCGAGGAGAAGTTCCGATGTACTGGAGGCATAGGGTCACTGAAATTCGACCATCGTCAGTGCTTCTGCGGCATGAGGAAACAGGAGAGGAAACAGAAATCAAGAATGACTTTGTGTTAGCCATGACAGGCTGGCGCGCTAATCATCAACATCTTGAAGCGCTGGGTGTTCACATCGACTCAGGATCGGGGATCCCCGACTATAACCAAGAGACGATGGAGACAAATATCCCCGGTATATACATCGCGGGTGTAGTCGCGGCTGGTCATGACGCAAACAAGATTTTTATCGAGAACGGTCGTGAGCACGGATGTCTTATCACTGATGATTACCTGGCTAAGGGTTCAGTAAAATAAAAACACCTTTAGTCGACCTCTTGACCCAAACCCAGCTGTTGAGCGAGAAAAGCTAGTTCTCTCGCTGTATCTTCGATCCTAAGACTGATCGGTCGCCCACGTCCCCCCGCATGACCACCACGCGAGTCGTACCAAAGTATCACCGGCAAACCAGAAGCAGTCGCAGCCTGGAGTCGAGCAGCCATCTTCCTCCCCTGAAGGGGTGAGACTCGAGTATCTAGGTCGCCTGTAGTAAGCATAACAGCCGGGTATTCCACTCCATCGCGAACAGCTTGATAAGGTGAGTAACGACGAATCGCTTCGAATTGGTTCGGGATACTTGCATCACCATATTCGAGTAGAGCCGGCATGTTATTTGTCTCAGTAAATTGATAAAATCGAACCATATCAAGATCTGGATAAGTGCAAAGAACCGCCCGAAAGAGTTCAGGACGTTGTGTCATCGCACTTCCTACGAGAAGTCCGCCGTTACTCCCTCCACTGATCGCAAGATGGTCAGGATTAGTGAAACCTGCTTCGATTAGTTTCTCGGCTGCGGCAATAAAATCATCAAATACGTGCTGTTTATTCTCTAGCATTCCATCCTGGTGCCAGGTTTCGCCAAATTCGCTCCCACCACGTAGCGTAGCGACCGCATAAACTCCACCAGCTTCTAGCCAGGCCAATCTTGTCGTCGAGAAACCTGGCTTCGTATTTGAATTAAAGCCGCCGTAGCCATTTAAAATGGTCGGATGGCTTCCGTCCAACTCGAGTCCAGCCTTGTGCATCACATAAACTGGAGCTCGAACTCCTCCAGTTGAGGTGAACCACAGCTTGGTCAAGTCATATGCTGATGAATCAAAGACAACCTCCGGCGCATCTGACACCTCACGCTCGCCGGTCTCCAGGTCGAGGAGATAACGCGTTTGCGGTGTTAAATAACCATTCACACTCAGACTCGCCTTACCGTTCTCGGATGCGGATATACTGATCGACGAATTATCTGGGACGTCGATCTCTCCTGATGGTGAGCCATCTAAATCAAAGACCCGTATACGGTTTGCAACTTCATGCAGATATGTCGCGTAAATCTTGTTGTCAATGAACGTATAACTCTCGAAAAGATCATCTGTCTCAGGTAGTAACTGCTGCCATGCCTCACGCTCCGGCATCTCAGGGTCAACCACAAGGAGCTGGTAGTTAGGAGCATTGAAGTCTGTCCTGAGGTAAATACGCCCATCGTGGAAGCGATGTTGAAAGTGTGCTGATACCCCTTCAACAATAGGACGTACTGCACCATCGCCGCTCTGGATAAAGATGTCGTTTCTAGCCCAACCATGTTGCACGGTGAAAATCCGGTACCTGCCGTCAGCAACGACGTCCATGCCAATAAATGCGGTTGGCCCATAGCCTTCTCCCCAGATCTCTTCATCCTCAGATAAGTCTTGGCCCAAAGTATGGTGCCGAATACGTGGCCCCGTTTCACGAGAGCGGTACGTGTAGTAGAAACCAGTTCCGGTATCGTCAAATTCGACTCCGCTGTAGAGAGCATCTGCCAAACGGTCGGGAAGATCCTCACCTGATTCGAGGTCTCTTATCCTGACAGCTATCTCATCAGCCCCTCCTTGCCTGATTGAATACATCATCAGAGTACCATCAAGTGAGAAATCCATGATGGAGACTAGAGTTCGGTATGTGGGGTCTAGGTCTGCCGGATCGAGGACGACTTCATACTCTTCTTCAGTGCTGGGCTCGGAATCTATAGAGGCAACTCTCCTGTAGATCCTTGATGCCTCTTCACCTTGTCTGCGCATGGTGAAGTATTCCCAATCCCCGGCTTGCCGTGTTGATCCGACTTCGTCGGTATCGATCAACTCACTCAATCGTGACCGAAACTCATCGCGAATTTCACTCTCACCGATGATATCCTCGGCGTAGACATTTTGATCTTGAATCCACGCCCGAGTTTCCGGGGCATCCTGTTCTTCCAGCCAACGATAATCGTCTCTGATTTCGACACCGTGCAGAATATCCGTCACCGTCTCGATCCTCGTATCCGGAGGAAGTGGGTAACTCCCTACGGAACAGCCTTCCAGGATCGCGAACAACGCAATAAGAGCAACGGAACGGAACAGGTAGGTCTTATTCACAATTAAGCCTTGTGATGGAGACACGTGCACAACTTCATTGAGATTCGAGCCTCAGCACTGAAGCCGTCAAGCAGAAGCTTGAGGACCCCCAAGGCAAGGGGGCGGACTTGAAAGTCCGCCCCCTACCTCTCTTCAGTCTAGTCCACTAAAACCCCCATCATGGAAGCTGAGTTTCCGCATGGGGTTTTAGTCCATCCAGATATCTTCTAGAACGGTTACGGTCGTGTAATAACTCTCTCCGCCTACCGTAAGTTGGACTCGGTAGATGCCTGTTGAGGCCAGTTGACCTTGTCTTCCACGCCCACCGCCTCGTCCACCACGTCCGCCCCCTGCTGCTGGCGGGCTACCCCGAAGATCCCACTGGATACGGTTAAGGCCCCTCGCTCCAGTACCTTCGATTGTGCGAACGACCTCCCCTGTCACAGGATTACTAATCGTGACCTGAACATCACCGCCAACCTCATCGTTAAGCCAGTACTGTATTGCTGTCCCGGCTGGCGCACTCTCGCCCACCCAATTCTTAGAACCAGTCACGGAACGGTCCAGCCTTCGATCTCGCTTCCATCGTACCGCCTCACGTGGATCGAATAAGTGGGCTTCACTCATAGCAACCTCGCTCGTCAAATCCTGAAGCGCCGTGATATCGTCCATTACGTAAATAGACCTGCCATGCGTTGCAAGAACGAGATCATTGTCTCTTGGATGCACAAGAACATCATCTATGCGAACAACAGGAAGCCCATTCATGAAAGGCTGCCACGACTCTCCCGCATCGCGAGAAATGAAGAAGCCGAACTCTGTTCCCGCGTAAAGTAAGTTCGCGTTTCTTGGATCCTCACGGATCGTATTCACATTCCCGAACTCGGGAAGGTTTGAAGATATGCTCTGCCAGCTCTCACCGTAGTCACGTGTGACATACACATAGGGTCTAAGATCATCATCCCTGTGTCCGTCTAGTGAAGCGTAAGCCGTTGCCGGGTCAAAGTGCGATGCTTCGATTCGAGACACGTAGTACTGGGTCGTACCACCTGGGAGGTTACGGCTGACCTCAGACCAATTCACACCCCCATCGCGACTCACACTAATGTTCCCATCATCGCTTCCGTGCCAGAGAACTCCAGGCATCACCGATGACTCGGCAAGGGTTACCCCGGTACTCCAGTTCGAGACACCATCATTGCGACTAGGGTTACACTCAACGCCACGCTCAAGCTGCTGGCAGCGCGGTAACGAGTTTGGCACACCCATCAAGGCAATTCCATCACGATCTATGTTCTTGGACAAGTCAGGACTCATTGTCCAGGTATTCCCGCGATCTCGGGATATAAAGAACCGGTTACCAGCTACGTAGATTGTGCTTGGATTGTGGGGGGAAAGCGTAAACGGTGTATTCCAGTTCCAACGTATCTGAGTACCCGACTCAGGCTCTGGAACAATGTTGCTTGCGCCTCCACCTCGGCCACCTCGTCCACCGCCTCCTTGGCCACGCGGCCGAATACTCTGCTGTTCACCCGTATACAGGTTGTACCGGTTCACATTCCCGTTCTGAGATTCAGAGTAGACGATGTTCGAGTCCGTTGGATCCTGCTGAGTATAGAAGCCATCACCACCGCCAGCTCCGAACCAATCCTGGGAGAGGATATCGCCTTCACGTACCGCACTTGGACCACACCACGTTCCATTATCTTGTAGCCCCGTACAAACCCTGTAGGGACGATCCATGCTCACCGAAGCGTGATATGGTTGACCAACCGCCCAGCTGCGATGGGATTCCCACGTTTCTCCCTGATCGTATGTCACGTCTACTCCCCCATCATTCCCAAGTAGCATGTGATCATGGTTCTCTGGGTTAATCCACAATGCATGTTGGTCAACGTGCCCAAAGCCACTCAGGGTTTCCCAGGTTTGTCCCCCATCACGTGACTTGGCTACCTGTTGATCCACGGTATAGACAAGGTTTGGGTCCTCGGTTGAGACACGGATCTGACTGAAATACATGGGCCGCCCATTTTCATTGCTGCGGAATTCCCAGGTTGCACCACCATCTGTCGAACGCCAAACACCATCCCACTGCTGATCATCTGGCGGGTCACCGTCCTCAGATAGAGCCTGCCAAGCCTCTCGTTCCTGGTCAGTAAGCGGGCTCACCTTGTCCGCTGCTACCTGGATCTGTGCATAAATGAAATTGGGGTTCGCTGGTGTGGTCGCGAGAGCAACTCGTCCCATCGTACCGCCTGGAAGCCCGTTGCCCTGAAGGCGCTCCCAACTATTACCACCATCGGTGGAGGTCCAAATTCCACTTCCTGGGCCACCACCTACGAAGCAGCATCCACTTCTCCGTCGTTGATACATCGCCGCAAACAGCTTATCGGGATTGGACGGATCAATGATCAAATCTGTTGCACCAGTATTCTCGTCAATGCTCAGGACAAGATCCCAGCTACCACCACCGTCGGTTGATTTGTATACCCCCCGTTCCGGGTTTGACCCGAACAGGTGGCCAGTCGCTGCGAGCCAGACGGTATTGGCATCGTTGGGGTGCACAATCACCCTGGCGATCGATTGGGTCTCCCGGAGACCAACATAAGTGAAGGAGTCCCCACCATCTGTTGACTTATAGACTCCTGCTCCAAACGAAGAACTTTGACGGTTATTCGCCTCTCCGGTCCCAACGTATACGACGCTGGGATCGGATGGCGCTATCGCCACCGCGCCGACCGAATGAGTTTCATAAGTGTCGAAGACCGGCTCAAAAGTTGTTCCGTTGTTAACGGTCCTCCATAGCCCGGCAGTCGCAAAGCCCACGAAATACCTGTGTGGGTTACTAGGATCAACGGTCAGATCGTCAACACGACCACCTTGTCCGACAGGACCAATTGAGCGCCACTGGAAAGTTCTTAGAACCGGGTCGTCTGACCTATTTATCACTTCCTGATTGTCATCTTGTGCCAACACCCCTAGGGGTGTTGACCAGGGGATGAAAATTAAAACGAGTGCAATTCTAAGGAGGCTTGAACTGGACATGATCTCTTCCTTGACATAAGTCCCGCTATTGGGGCCGCTGAAAGTTGAATCGAGCGCTTCATACGTCAAACTCAAGATGCCTACTCTGATCAACCAGCGCCGAACAAAAAAGCATGAGTGCCTATCCGTACGCGGTATTCCTAGACCCGATAATGCTACTCCTGCGGGACCGTCACACCTTGACCGTTGAGCGTTACGACCTCCTGCCCTCTCCGCACATATGCAAGCCCAATGACCTCACCAAACTTGGGCGATTGAACAGCCGAGGTGATAAAGCCGACTGCCTTCCCGGAATCTTCATCATAGAGTTCAGTACCGCTCCGGGGAGTAGGAACATCACCGAACCTAAGTGTCTTAAGGCTTCTATTTACGTGCCCGCGATCGCGGATACGAATGATGACTTCCTGGCCAGTGAAGCAACCCTTCTCATAGTCGATTGACCGCTTATGAATTCCAGCCTCAATCGGGATGGTTTGCTCATCCATATCCGTACCGAATACTGGCCGGCCAGCTTCCACACGAAGGGTAGACCAAACGCCCAGACCCGCTGGAGTAACACCATCACTCGCAAGGGTTTTCCAGAACTCTTGCAGTACTGCAGCTGCCGCGATAACAGAATACGCCTCCGGCCACACATCTTCAGTTTTCATGACTAGGAGGCCATCAAGGGGATCCTCACCCAGAAAGCGCCAAGCCCCCTCTGCCAATCCGGCTAATTCACCCGGGCTGACACAACTGCCAAGCGCTAAGCGGGACAAAATCTCTGCTGCTGCTGGTCCAACGACAGTAACCATTCCTAAAGTATCCGAAACATCTTCAGCGATAGCGAAGCGTGGCGGAAGGAATTTTTGAAAGTTATCGGTTAGACTGGACACTCCGGCGGCTGGGATATCCAATAAGAAACCATCTTCATCTTCAGGACCCCTAAGGATCGCCCAAAGATCAGAAATCATCTTGCCCTTACTGGTGAGTACTCCGTGGTATGTGCCCAAGCCACTGAGCACCCCATCTGTGACATGAGACGGAGGGTCAGGTATACGTCCAGTTAGTATCCCTCCAAGCATGCTACCGGCTGCTTGACCCGTAATCAAAAGCCTACCCCTATGGCTTCGATCAAAAACAACCGCCTCTTCAGTTGCTGCCTTATATTCGGCTCCCGGATCACCAAAATGCCGGATCACTGGGCGACCCTGATATTCGGTGGCAACACCACCTGACGCGATCAGTATATCAGAGAGTGGGCTGAGCTTTTCGATACTCAAGGGCTAATCCGGATTTTATGAGTCAATTGACACGGCGACACCATAAAAGTGTCGCCGTTGAGGAATCTGCTTCCGTAGACTTCCGACGGCGTCGATTAACCTCTTCCGTTCTAATAATCAAAGGGGGCGACGCCCATAACAACTTCCTTGAAAGTATAGGAAGCAGACACTTTATGAGAACCAAGTTGTTCACTTGGAGCGAGCAGTGACGTTAGGGGTGGATTATACCCGGTACTTTACACTACGCTTTAGTGGCACTGATGTAGGCCGTGTCTACTAGGAGGGATTTGCACACCGCGCCTCTTCATTACATGCTCCATTACCCATGCGCCCCAACCAGGGGGGACAATGACAAATGAGCCGCGTGACCAGAGACCGGAGATCCGGCTTTCTCAGCTCAGTCATGGTGCTGGTTGAGCTTGTAAGCTCGGGATGACCGAACTGACGCAGGTACTGCGTCATATCCTGCCGGTAGAAGATCCAAATGCCCTCGTAGGTCATACAACGGGGGATGATGCAGCCGTGTACCGTATCGCTGACGACCGGGCACTAGTTGTAACCGCAGATTTCTTCACACCCATTGTTGACGACCCCTACGAATTTGGTCGTATCAGTGCAACGAACGCCCTCTCTGACATCTACGCTATGGGAGCACGTCCCTTGTTTGTACTGAATCTCGTAGGGTTCCCTCGCACACTTCTAGGTGACGGAATCCTGGATGAAATCCTGAGAGGCGGAAGTGATGTGACCCGTGCGATAGGCGTACCAACATTGGGTGGTCATTCAATCGATGATAAAGAACCCAAATACGGACTTGTCGCCATTGGTGAAGTCCATCCGGATAGGATGGTGACAAACTCAGGAGCTCAAGTCGGAGATGTGTTAGTTCTCACGAAACCACTTGGGTCAGGCGTGATCGCCACAGCTATAAAGAAGGGCGCTGCTGATGAGGATGTGATCGCCAATGCGGTGCAAGTGATGACCACACTAAACCAGAGTGCAGCAGAGACGATGGTCTCTGCTGGAGTCAAGGCAGCCACAGATATCACAGGTTTCGGATTACTCGGCCACCTCAGAGGCATGATGAACGCATCCGCTACCTCAGCCACTCTACAAGCGGCAAGCATACCCATTCTTCCCGGTGCACGGGAACTCGCAAAAGCTGGTCACATCCCCGGAGGCACACTCAGAAATCTTGAAGACCTAGCCCCAGACCTCAACTTTACTGAATCCATTGACGAGACCAGTCGCATACTTATGGTCGACGCCCAAACCTCTGGCGGCCTACTGATGTGCGTACCTCAGGACCGCTTGCCCGCACTTCTCACCAGCTTGAAGCAGGATAACCCTTCAGTATCCGTGGTCGGGGAGGTCGTTCGAGGACAACCCGGGACAATCCGTATCGGATAATTCGGAGTGGTTCGTCAAAAACCCCAGGCCTAAGCGGTAGCAGTTGAAGTTTTTGCTGCCCGCTTCCTCTTAGCTGGTGCCCGCTTTCTCTTCCGCTTCTTCCGTTCCATGAGGGCAATCTTCACGACGTCATCTAAGGTTGATGCAAGATGGAAGGTTAGTGAACTGCGCAGATCCTCCGGGATATCTTCTAGGTCGGCTTCATTCTCTGTCGGCAAGATGATTTGGTTGATTCCAGCGCGCACCGCCCCCAATACCTTTTCCTTCACTCCCCCGATCGGAAGAACTCGACCAGTCAGAGTTAATTCGCCTGTCATCGCTAGATCATTCCGCACTTTCTTGCCAGATACAGCAGAAATCAGTGCGGTCGCCATTGTGATACCGGCAGACGGGCCATCCTTAGGTACCGCCCCGGCGGGCACATGAATATGGACCTCTTTCCCCTGCAATGAGTCTTCTGCTACGCCTAATTCTTTCCAATGTGCCTTTGCGTAAGAAAGGGCTGCGCGACCTGACTCCTTCATAACATCTCCAAGTTGCCCAGTGAGTACGAAGCTGCCTTCGCCGGGCATGACACTCGCTTCGACAAACATGATGTCGCCACCCATTGGGGTGTAAAACATTCCGGTTGCTACACCAATAGTATCTTCGGCAGCCATTTGCTCCGGATGTACCCTTGGACGACCAAGCAGCTCGCGAACGTCTCCCTCCTCAGCCTGGAGTTCATCGATCTTACCGGCCGCAATTTGCCTGGCGACCTTACGAGAAAATTTCCCAACCTCACGCTCGAGCTGCCGGACTCCCGCCTCTCGGGTATATTTCTGAATAATGGCGAGCAGTGCGTCGTCTCCCATTTCCAATTCTTGCTCGTGGAGGCCGTTTTCCTTCAACTGTCGCGGAAGGAGATAGCGTTTCCCAATCTCAAGCTTCTCGGCCTCTGTATATCCGGAGAAATCCACCCTTTCCATCCTATCGAGAAGCGGGCCGGGTATTCGATCCAGATAGTTCGCGGTAGCGATGAATAGCACTTCAGATAAGTCAAATGGTATACCAAGGTAATGGTCCACAAACGTTGAATTCTGTGCTGGGTCGAGTACTTCTAGAAGCGCCGAACTCGGATCCCCCTGAAATGAGACGCCCAGTTTATCAACTTCATCAAGCAGAAAGACTGGATTCTTCGTTTTGGCCTGACGCATGCCCTGAACGATTCTCCCTGGCATCGCTCCAACATAGGTCCGCCGATGACCTCTGATATCAGCTTCATCTCGTGCACCACCCAAAGAAATTCGAACGTAGCTTCTACCTAGGGACCTCGCGATCGATTGCGCAATTGATGTCTTACCGACACCTGGAGGTCCGACGAAGAGAAGAATCGGACCACGACCGGACAAAGCATCTTCGGATGTTAATTCGCCTTCCTCTTCGTCTAACTCCGACCCCGATATTTCCTCGTCAGGGTTAGCCTCTTGGTCTATCTCTTTTTCGCTCATGCGATCAAGCTGAAGCTTACGAACTGCCAAGAACTCTAGAATTCGGTCCTTGATGTCTTCGAGCCCGTAGTGGTCTTCTTCCAGTATTGTTTCGGCCTTTGCTAAATCAATCTTCTCCTCGGTTCGCTCATTCCAGGGTAGTTCTGTGATCCATTCGAGGAATGTTCGGATCACTTGATATTCTGCTGATTGAGGGCTTGTTCGTTCCAGTCTACGTAACTCCCGATTGATCTCTAGCCTCTGATCTTCAGTGAGTTCGAGTTCCTCAATTCTGTCCCGCATCTCTTCTATATCATCGCGTTCCTCTTCGTCTCCAAGCTCTTTTTGAATCGCCTTAAGCTGCTCCCTGAGCAGCATCTCTCTCTGGCGTGCACCTAACTCAGTCTGAACCTGCGCCTGGATCTCCTCCTGTGCATCGATCCTCGCGAGCTCGCGCTCCACTGCGACGAGGCACGCTCGCATTCGATCTTCGTCTGCTAGGGTCTCTAGGAGTTCTTGTTTGTCACCGGTATCAAGTTCGAGATAGAAAGCAACGAGGTCCGCAAAGGGCCCAGGTTCATCGACTCCCTGAATGAGTTGGTTTAGTGCTTCGGCGGGAACTCCTCTGCGAGTACCTAATTCTGCGGCCCTGTCTCGTAACTCGCGATCTAGAGCCTGAAATGCTGGATCACTCTCGTTTTGAGGTTCCTGTCTATCCATCTCAAGCAATACGGCATGTAGCATTGCCTGTCCCTCATCATGATATGATAGAGCCTGAGCCCTGCCTTCACCCTGCACCAGAAGCTGCATCCCTCCGCGCATCCTGTGTGTCTGGATGATCCGAACTACCGTTCCTACGCTATAGAGATATTCCGGTAGTGGGTCATCGACGTTGTCTCTCTGCGCTACAGCAAACATGCGACGATCGCCGTCCAACGCTTCCTGGACCGCTTCCACCGTTCCAGGCCGACCGGCTGAGATCGGCACTGCCACACCGGGATACACTACCGTATCTCTTAGTGGAAGTACGGGGAGTGTGAATCGCTCACTCATGACTTCCTCGTCATTTCCGTTCTCATCTGTTGATGCGGACGGTTGTTTTTCGGTCACCTCATTATCTCCGGAATCGATGGTGAGTTGCTGTTCTCGCTGGCCTCTCTACATCATTGCATGTTTCTTGCCAAAAATTAGAGCCATTTTTGCGCCCAGAACGCAGGAAAACCTGCCATAGTGACAGTTGCGCTCGGTTTTACCGTGCCACTTTTTCACTGAAGTAGAGGCGATTAGCTTGACATATTCTTCCTGATCACGCTACCAGCCCCGCATTATCCTAAGAACAAGCAGAATAGTTGGGAGATTTTTTATCTTTGACATTGACCTAGCTCAGTCGGAATGCCAATGACGGACTCAGGCTTCCTAATTCCTTTCGAAAATCTCCCCGAAAGGTTCATGAAGAGTCTCGAACACCCTTCTCATCCACCCGTACTAGCAAGGCCAGCGGCAACAATTGTTCTCTTAAGAGACTCACCGTCCAAGATGGAGGTCTTACTCTTGAAGCGAGACAGTAGCGCCAGTTTTGTCCCTGGCGCTTATGTGTTCCCGGGTGGGCAGGTTGATCCAACTGACTGGTCAAAGAAAATGCTCACTAATGTCGACGGACTGACAACTGAAACCGCGGCAACCCGTCTCAACCTCTCAGGAACTAGCCCCCCAGCCATTGCGTATTATCTCGCTGCGTTGCGGGAGGCGTTTGAGGAGACCGGAATTCTTGTAGGTATTGGGCCTAATGTGCAGGCTCCACCTACCGCAGCAGAAAATGTCGAGGTTGAAGCTCTGAGAAATCGCCTAATGGAGGGGTGGGTGGCCTTCAGTGAAATCCTGGAAGTCCTGTCTTGTCGTATCGACGGATCCTCTATTGAATACCTTGCGCATTGGATTACACCAGAGCGAGAACCCCGACGCTTCGACACACGTTTCTTCGCGGCACGCGTTCAAGAAAATGCGGAACCAATCTTTGATCCACGGGAGATGACGGAGGCACTCTGGCTCAACCCCAAAGAAGCTTTGTCACGTAACCAGGCTGGAACTCTTCCGATGATCTTTCCTACGATAGACACACTCCAGCGGCTAGCCAATTATAGAACTGTCGGTGATGCCCTCCGAGGAATAGGGAGTGCAACCATTCCAACATTGATGCCCAGGTTGGTTCTTACTGAGGAGGGTGTCCGCTTACAGGTTGGTGAGGAAGAATCTTGAAAAGCTCTTGGCCACCCGGGTGGCGTATAATAGGAAATGTGATTGAGGTATCACATGATACACTCCACACAACTAAGGCCGCCAAACAAATACTCATGCGCTTAGTGTCACTATCAGCATTGATGGTCATAGCGTGCGTACCCTCTGGAAACTCCACTAACTCAACCACTGCACCTGAGTCTGAACTCAAGATCTTGATGTTGGCAACTGCAGTTGAAAGTGCAGACACCGCCCTGATCGCTGATCTTTTTTGGCCGGAAGCAACCTACGATGACTTCGCTAATCAGCTTACCTACCAGGGAATCCCAGAGATTATTGGATATCTAACCAGCGCACATGCGTGGGGCGATGATATCTATATGAACATGGGTCGTGTAAACACTGGCCCTACCATGGCTGTGGGGGAATGGGTTTTTTCTGCTGTCCAGAATCGACCCATAGGTGATCAAGTTCCATTCGTGACCGGTCTCGAGGTCGTATTCAATGGTGCGACCATCATCGAACTGGAGGGTGGTCGTATCGTGCGAGCAGCTGACTACGTCGACACTGCTCCCCTCGCCCTCCAGCTTGGGGGGAGCATTAATTTTCCAACCGACGGGGTCACCGAACTGGAAAACATTAGACGCTGACCGATAACCCGGCCGATTGACTACATCTGTCGATAAGTTGGGCCACTGCCACCCTCTCGGGGTGTCCATCGTGGGCCGACTACGTCTGTTGCCTTACAGTCAATACAATTGGGGGCATTGATAATCAGCTCTGTCCCATCACGCTCGTATACTCCTGCCGGACACATATGCTCGAGCATCTCTGCCACCTCAGGAGTAATACCCTCACCAACGATTAGATGCTGTGGAATGTCATCACGGGTTTGATTCCCGGACTTATATACCGCATCAGCCTTCGAAAATGTCAGCTCCCCATCAGGCCTGAATTGTTCCTGTATATCTCCAAGCTGACGGATCTTCGCTGCGTCTTCCTCGATTGCAATCTTGCCACTCGGAATGGCCCCTCCGGTCAGCGTCATAAGGCCCGCCCTCAATCCCCCAGAAAACAACCCGTCCTTGAACGCAAGTCTCATATTACGACGCTTCCTCAGATCTCTCATGATTACGCTAGCATCGACTGCGTCGGAGTAACCAGAGAGCGCTGCTTCTGATGTATCACCCAGCTTAAGGGCTTCAAAAATTTGCCGGGCAGCCAGGATCCCAGAGTGCATGGCATAGTGGATGCCCTTGAGCGAGGACACCTCAACGTACCCGGCAGAGTCTCCCACAATGCACAACCCATCTCCATGACGCCTGGAGGGCACCGAGTAATACCCCCCTTCAGGAATTGTCTTTGCACCCCATTCCATCATTTCACCACCCGCAAGATATCGGTGAAAAAGGGGGTGCAGTTTCATTTTTTGAAGCGTTTCATGCACATCAAAGCGCGCATCTGGATAATCGAGTCCTACAACAAGACCAAGCGCGACGAGATCATCCTCCAGGGGATACATGAAGCTGCCCCCGAACGTTT
This sequence comes from uncultured Gemmatimonadales bacterium, assembly GCA_913045345.1. Taxonomy (GTDB): domain Bacteria; phylum Gemmatimonadota; class Gemmatimonadetes; order Longimicrobiales; family Gaopeijiaceae; genus UBA1142. The sequence continues at coordinate 37,323 of CAJWPN010000005.1, read as the reverse complement.
TGTTAGATAACGGCCATCCCATCGTATGTACCACGCGATCGAGTGGTGTTGTGACCTTCCACAGTTCCTTCACACCAAGTGCAAAAATCTGTGGGTTCTCCGATGTGATACCCTGCCACTTAAGCCAAGCCTGCGAGAGCGGGCCCCGTGTTCCCTCTGCCAGAACCGTAACTTTTGCACTCAGATCCATGGCGGGCATTGCTTCAGGGCCACCAGGCTTCCCATCGCGCCCCAATCCAGCAGGTGTGGTGCGAACCCCAACAACCCTGCCTTCATCTGTGAGTAGCGAGTCAACCGGGAACCCTGGAAATATGTTGACACCATACTCCTCAGCCTTAGCTCCAAGCCAACGCACAATCTCACAGATGGACGCTAGATAATTCCCATGGTTCTTCATCGTGGGTGGTACTGGAACCCGGATAGAAGCTGATTGTGTAAGTACATATACAGACTCTTTACCAACGGGCTGGCGAAGCGGAAGGTCCTCGATCGAGAGCTCAGGAAACAGTTCATGAAAAGCACTCGGATTCACAACTGCGCCAGAAAGATTGTGCTCGCCAAGCTGACCCGCCTTCTCCAGTACACCTATCTCGAGCTCGCCGAGTGTACCGCCAGCTTCACGATCACGTTGAACGAGCCGAGCCAGCTCTATCGCCCCTGCAAGACCAGCTGGTCCTCCACCAACAAAAACCACATCCATCGGTACCGCCTCCGCCTCCGGTGGCTCAGCGACTAAAAAGCGCTCGCTCGGGAGGGCCGGCTGCACGTCAATTAACTTGATGGAAGGACTTACATGGTCAGGGTCTATCGGCATCTTCACTCCAGTATTACAGGGTGCAGTGAATAAAAACGAACCACCCGGACCTGGGCGTCCAGATGCGTGTACCATGTCAACCTTATAAGATCGCCAACTTGCGCACCGTGCTCTACCCTAGCTGCGGGTCGCTAGCCAATCCATCAAATACAGACCGCGAAGGTCAGGAGTTCTAGAAGGATGAGTGAGCAACGCCCGTCCACAGTTGGTGAGCTAAAGTCTAAAGGCTACAAAACACGCTCAGTTAAGCAGGAGATGCGTGACAATCTACTCGAGAAACTAGAGAACAACGAAACACTGTTCCCAGGAATAAGAGGGTATGCGGATACCGTCATTCCCAGAATCGTGAATGCTATTCTCGCACAGCACGATTTTATTCTCCTTGGACTCCGTGGTCAGGCGAAAAGCCGTATTCTACGTGAACTCGTGTCGCTTTTGGATGAAAAAGTGCCCGTCTTGGCTGGAAGTGAGACCAATGATGATCCACTTGCTCCAATTTCAAAGTATGGCCGTCAACTTATCGAGCAGGATGGTGACAAATCGCCAGTGGCGTGGGTCCACCGGGACAGCAGATATGTGGAGAAGCTCGCCACGCCCGATGTGACAATCGCTGACATGCTAGGTGATGTTGATCCAATCAAAGCTGCACGCGGCGGACACATCCTCGCAGATGAGATGACGATCCACTACGGTCTACTACCACGGGCCAACCGAGGAATTTTTGCAATCAACGAACTTCCTGATCTCGCTGGAAAAATTCAGGTTGGGCTCTTTAATCTGCTAGAAGAGGGCGATATCCAAGTTAAAGGGTACCCAATTCGGATGCCCCTAGATGTGCTCATGGTCTTCACTGCAAACCCAGAGGATTATACAGCCCGCGGGAAAATCATCACTCCATTGAAGGATCGGATCGGTGCGGAGATCCTCACGCATTACCCAGACGAGATCGAAACTGGCATCGATATTACTCGCCAAGAAGCTTGGGTAGCTCGCGACGGTATGTGCGTCGAAATCCCTGATTTTGTTGAAGAAACTGTCGAGAGGATCGCGTTTCTGGCTCGTGATGACCGCCGCATTGATCAGCGCTCGGGTGTCAGCCAGCGCATGCCAATAACAATTATGGAGACAATCGTATCAAACGCGGAGCGCCGTGCACTGCGGCACGGTGAGGATATAACAGTTCCTCGTATCGCTGACTTATACGCTGCTCTTCCTGCAATCACTGGAAAGATGGAACTCGAGTACGAGGGCGAACTCCATGGGGCTGATAAGATCGCCCGTGAACTCATTCAACAAAGTTCCTCCCTCACTTTTGATATCAGAGCGGGCGGTGCTGATGTAGAAGAGATCATAGAGTATTTCGAGACCGGGGGTGCCCTGCAGGTGGGTGAAGACGCTTCCGCATCAGCCTGTGTGCAAGGGTATGAAACTGTTCCTGGCCTAATGGAGTTAATTGAGAATGTAGGATTGGCTAAGGTGTCCGCTGGGAGTGGTGTCAGGTCAGCTGCCTGTGAACTCGTGCTCGAAGCACTTGTATCACAAAAGCGTATCGCTAGAAGCTCAGCCGGATATACTCGTACACCCTACCAGAACCCGAAAACTGAAGAAGACTATCAAGGCTTTGACGATCCAGGGGACGTAACTATCTAATTCCACTGGGATTGGTTGAGCGTGCCTCTGAGCTGACTGGAGTAGCCCTGCACGCGGCTAGTGCATTCAGAACTTTGTGCTGAGCAACTGGGATCGGCAAATCTATTTGTTCACCTGGTATCATCCACACATTTCCCTCTCCAGTAAGTGGTGTGGCCACGGGCACAACCCAGGGTCGGTATCTAGCCTGGATATGCGTGAAGCGGTGCTGAACTTCTGCCAAAGCTGAAGCATGCCCCACTACCTCAGCCCCAAGCGACCTCGCGACCTCGATCGCCCTATCTCTATATGTAGCTGCACAATCCAAGGGCCTGGCCAGTTCCTGTTCAGGGAAGGCCCACATGCCGGCGAGAAGCCCTTTACGGGGACGTCGCACCAGCATGACCTCTCCTTCTTCCGTCTGGAGTACGATCAGTAAAAAAGAGGTTTCCCGTAAAGGCGCTTTCCGGATTCGAGTAGGAGACAGGGCCTGTGTACCCTGCTCGTGAGCGGTGCACCAGCGCTGTACCGGACAGTCCTCACATCGCGGACTCCTTGGTGTACAGATCGTTGAGCCTAGGTCCATCAAAGCCTGGTTCCAGTCGCCTGGACGATCCTTATCAACCAGATCGGCTGCAGTGCGATTCAGCCAGCGAACCCCAGGCTCACGCTTATCAAAGAGTCGAGCTAGAACACGTCGTACATTACCGTCCACGGCAGGAACGATCTCGCCAAACCCAATACTGGCAACGGCCCCTGCTGTGTACTGCCCCACTCCTGGAAGTTGCCTAAGATCCCTACAAGAAGTCGGGAAGCAGCCACCCAAGACATCTCGAATATGCCTTGCAGCTCGATGCAAATTCCTTGCACGCCTATAGTAACCCAATCCCTCCCAAGCCTTGAGCACCTCCGTGGAGTCAGCTGAAGCAAGTGTCCCTAGGTTTGGGAACTGTTTGAGCCAAGATTCATAATACCGGAGTACTGTCTCCACTCTCGTCTGTTGCAGCATGATTTCCGAGACCAAAATGCGATACGGATCCCTCTCTCCACGCCAAGGAAGGTCTCGGCGAAAACGATCATAGTATTGAAGGATAGACCTACGGAAATCACCCGACTGGTTAGGTGATGGTCCGGACAAGCTGGTATCTGAAGGCTGCTTCATGGCGGCAAAGTATCTCTAGCCCTAGCATGGTGTCATGCGTTTCACAACCTACTCTCAGTACAAGGGCCGATGGCTCGACGCCCTAAACCTAGAATCTCTTCTCGAAATGCTCTCCGACTTCCTAATGGATGGAGGTTTTGCGGGAGGAGCAAACTACCACCCCTATTGGGGTTGGTCGGGCACAGAAGATCCCAATAGTACAGATTCACTCAAGCACGCCCTCCTGAAAGCGCTCATCGAAAGTGGGCAACTCACCCAGGAGATGATCCAGGAACTCCGTGGTGAGGGCGAAGGTGATCAAGGCATACAGCAGCAGGTCGCTCAAATGTTGGACGACCTTATTCAGAGAATGGTCGAGGCAGGGTACATCAACATTGAGACGGGTAATGCTCAGTTACCAGGTGCTACCTACGATGTAACTGGACATGGTGAGATCGATGAAGCGAAGCAGGCCGCTCAGCAGATGCAGTTCAATCTCACACAAAAAGGCATGGACTTTCTCGGGCACAGTGCACTAAAGGGATTGATGTCAGCAATCGGTAAAGCGAGCGCGGGCGCGCACGACACACCCCATCTTGCTACAGGCATAGAAGCGGAAGCGGCTTCAAAACCCTATGAGTTTGGAGATACGCTCAACCTAGATATTCCAGCAACTCTTAAGAAGGCTATTGAACGGGAAGGGATGTCCATCCCCCTGGAACTCAATTATGGGGACTTAATGGTCCACCAAGCAGAGTACCGCTCATCCTGTGCCACGGTTTTGATGCTCGACGTCTCACATTCGATGATCCTGTATGGCGAAGACCGATTCACTCCCGCGAAGAGGGTCGCGCTCGCTATGTCCCACATGATCCGTGCTCAGTTCCCAGGAGATTCACTACGTGTAATCACGTTCGGGGATAGAGCACAAGAAATTCCTCTCTCTCAGCTTTCGAAGGCTCAAGTTGGCCCGTTTCACACGAATACAGCGGAAGGCTTCGAGATGTCACGACGCCTACTCTTAGGCCAAAAGAAAGATATGCGTCAAATCATCATGATTACCGATGGCAAACCCAGTGCAATGACTTTGCCTGACGGAAGAGTTTATACGAACTCTGGAGCACTCGACCCCAACATATTGAAGAGAACATTCCAAGAAGTAACCGCATGTAGAAAGGCTGGAATTCTGATCAATACATTCATGCTTGCAGACGACCCCTATCTAGTCCAGTTCGTCCAGAAGGTCTCAGAAATCGCACGAGGGAAGGCATACTTCACTAATACGATGACCCTAGGTCAGTACATCATGATGGACTTTCTGCGAAATAAGCGACGCAATATCTCTTGAGATCTTGTGTCAGGATATCAGGACTCTATCAGCGTAGTGTGCTGATGTAGGTGATAACATCCTTCATATCATCTTCCGACAGCGCATCGGCATTGATTTTCATGGTCATACCCCAGGTGTCCCTCGGGTGACTACCACGAATTCCCGTCTTGAAGTTCCGCAACTGCGTAAGCATATACCAAGCGTCTAAGAGCACGAGCGGTGGTGCGCCCAAGACTTCGTTACCGGTTGCATCCGGGCCGTGACAGGCGCTACAGACGCCACTATAGGTTGCGGCGCCTAGTTCTGCTTGTCCTTCTAGAACAACGCTTACCTCTCTATCCGGAGACAACGAAGCCACGTGCTCAGCCACTGCTTCAATATCCTCCTCCTCACTTAGCGCTACCGCGGATGGACGCATAAGCATGCCTGGGGCATCCTCAGGATGAACCCCTCTTATACCCGTTCTGAATTTTTCCAGCTGCCCTTCGATATACCATTGTGGAAGTCCAGCGATCGCTGGTGCTTGAAGACCCGGATTACCCAAACCATCAGATCCGTGACAGAGTCTGCATGTATCAAACAGTACTTCGCCGCGGGTAAGGTTAGGCGAGGGTGTCCAACATCCAGCAAGACTCCAGATCAGAAGAGGCAGCACATAGCGCCCCTTCCTCGGCCCTGCCGACATCAGTCCGACGCCGTATCCATGCTGAGAGGAATCGCTGAGTCGATCAACATGATCGGAATGTCGTCATGTACAGGATACAGGCAACGATCATCCTCGCGGATCAAGCCTTCTTCAATTCTGTCTGAGACAGGCTCTCCACCCTTGTTGCTTACGGAGCCCTCAGCAATCGCTGCATTAAGCTTCTGGAGAACTGCGGGATCAGCCAACCGAATCGGTTGTTTGGTTTCAGGACAGACAAGAATTTCTAGTAACTCTGGATCTAACATGCGTGACCCTCCACCCCCTGGGTGACTGGACCCTTCTGAAAACTGACGATAGCTGGTTAAACTAAGAGAGTAAGTAAACAAACGGGAGCCTGCTTGTGAGCGAGTCCAATAACTTCAATCCCCCCATGAAGCAACGTTCGTATTGGCTTCTATGCGTAGTACCTGCTTGGTTGTTGATTGCATCAGGCTGCAGCAATGCTGAGGGTGAGGCGCCTAGTCGGACTGAGGTCAGTTCAGCTCGAATAGCGACAGACCCAGCGGCTCAACCTCCTGCAGGTCATGCTTGGGTGATATTCGGAAATGACACCGTCGTCGCAGAAGTAGCTGCCACGGCGGAAGAACGTTCTCAGGGCCTTATGTATCGGGACGAGGTGCCTGATGGCACAGGCATGCTCTTTGTGTTCACAGATAATCAGGTTCGATCATTTTGGATGGCGAATACCTACGTGGCATTGGATATCGCTTATATGGATCCTTCCTACGTGATCGTAGACATCATCGCAATGGAACCTCTGGTTACTGATTCCTACCCGAGTGCAGCTCCGGCGATGTTTGGCCTCGAGGTACGCCAAGGTTGGTTCCAGGAACACTCTATCCGCCTCGGTGACAAAGCCGACATTATTTTTGGGGTTCGCGCGGGACGCTAAAACGCCACTGCTTGCCTCAATCCTTCCAGTAAGGCCGATACATCTTCAGCATCATTGTACACATTCGGTGATACACGGAGTGCGCTGCCGCGAAGTGATGCTGAAACTCCTCGTGCCTTAAGAGCTTGCTGAAGCTCAACCAGCTCTAAGCCCCTCGGCATCCGAAGCCCGAATAGATGTGCGCTGCGCCAACGAGCATCTTCGACTCTGAACCCTAACTCCTCCACTTCCTCGAAGAGGTTGTCAGTAAGAGCCGCACAGTAGGCTTGGATGCGGTCTGGTCTCCAGCTGGTGATTAGGCGCAGCGAGGCAACTGCAACCGGCAAGAGTGCAAAATTGGATCGCTGCGCCACATCGTAGCGAATCGCTCCCGGTTGGTACCCCGCTTTGTAATCGACTAGGTGCTCAAAATCTTCACTCCCCTCTCTCCCGATCCAAGTCTCTTCCAATGGCTCACCATCATCGAAACTTGGCCCAAAATACGTAAGCCCAACCGAGTAGGGTCCTAGCAACCACTTATACCCAGAACACATCAGAACATCTGGTCTCACTACCTTCACATCGAATGGCAGTGCTCCAACTGACTGGGTCCCATCTACCACTAGGGCCGCACCGACCTCTCGACACCTACGGCCAACTTCGACTAAATCGAATATCGTTCCGTCGGTCCAGTGGACTGTCGGTAGTGAAACTACTGCGGTAGCTGAATCGATCGCATCAAGGATTTCTTCATTCCAGCTAGCACCCCTGTGCATCGTATCCGGTGGGTGAATAACCCGTAAGTCGGCATTTACATTTTGGGCTTTTCTAGCCCAAGCATGCATGTTGGAAGGGAACTGCCCGAACGTGAGTACTACATTCTGGTCCGATGACAGAGGTAGATTTTTTGCTGCTATAGCCACAGAGTACGAAACCCCTGGGCCAATACTGATTCGTGTAGGATCGGTGTCGCCTATAAGACGCGAAAATAGCCCTCGAAGCTCAAGACTGGTATCGAAGAAGTGGTGGGGTAGGATGGAAGAAGGATCACGCTTCATGCGAAGCCCCAATATCCCGGCCTCTTCAGCCACACATGGGAGTGGCCCCATATAGGCGCAATTCAAATAGTGCAGTCCATCAGGGACGTTAAAACAATCCCTTTGGCAGGTGAGCGCTGCCGCATCTCCTGAGTCCATGCCCGTGCCCTTAAGCCGATTCCGGACGATCGGATTCTGCTAGCATCCAGCTCCTAAATATCACCAAGACACCAGCGAACATTATCCAAGCGCTGCCGATCTTCATAACCGCTCCTGCTAGCTGTTGATCGTTTAACGCATCTCGAGCCGGCGGAGGGGCAAGTTCGTAGATCGCGTAGATTGGAGATTCACTGAAGATCATCATCGCGAAAGGTGGGCGTATGAGGAACGCATTAAGTGCCAGATACGCGATCTTACCAAGTGAGTGAAACCCTGGACGATCCGGCACAGGAACAATCAGTGGCCACCAAAAAATCAACCCGCCCAACATCCAGGCAATATTAAGTACAAAAGACCCCAGTTGCGTGGGCATGAGCAGATCTACAACACCCGGCCAGTGCGTGGCTGTCATCATGATATTGAAGATGAAAAATGCAGCGACAGGGTGGGTAAAGTCGGAGAGCGCCTTGGTCAGTCTAGGGTGACGGCGGAGCGGTTCGTACGCTGCAGTTGGAAGAGCCAGCAAGAGCAATGCGGGAGCAGCGATACCAACGACCAAAAACTGCACCATGTGCACACTTGCCAGGTAACTCGCTCCTAGTGGTCCCAGAGGCCAATCCAGTGAGGCCCATAAAAGAAAGATGGCTAACGCAAAGGCGACACGCCGACTCTTCCGTAGTCGAGAGGATTCATGCGAATCATCTGTTCGGCTCAACAGACGCTGGTATACCCAGATCAGTAGCACCATCACCAACCACACACCTATGAGTGGCTGCCATTGCCAGGTCCATGCTGTCCCCGGTTGCGCAAAGCACCACCAATTCATTCTTGGTTCTCAGCCATATTGCGAGCAACCCGCTGGATCAGGGCATAGAAAAGAGGCACTAAGGGTTTTCGCTCAGCAGTAGTGGAAGGTCGTTAACCCAATCAGCGCGTCGTACCCCAAAGGGGTAGCGTACACGCGCGAGTCCATCACGCCCGAATGCCAAAACAGCTGAAGGGTGGCCTATGGTTACCTCCGAACCATGCTGCCCAGGAACAACGGCTACCCCAGGAAGCTTCATCTCAGCGAGGGCGGAGTTGATAGCCTCCATCTCACCACTCAAACCCAGAAAAGATGGATGGTAAGCACGAAGCCACTGCTGAAGACGATCGGGGGTATCACGCTCGGGGTCCGTGGACACAAAAATCACCTTCGTCGCGTCCCGCACTTCAGGGGCAAGCTCATCAAAGACACCGGCAAGGGTGGCCATATGCACTGGGCATACGTCCGGGCAATTCGTGTAGCCAAAGAAGACAAGTGACAGGTATCCGTCCGTCTCTGCACGCAAGTCGTAGAGCACTCCCTCAGTGTCGGTAAGTACCAGATCAGGCTTTAGGATCGGCACCTCCAATACCGTACCTCTTAGCTCACCGACTGAATCTCCGTCTGCTGGGACTCCACACGATGACACTGAACTGAGTAGTACTGATGCACAGGCTAGAGAATAAAGCTTTAGCAACGGCTTAATTTGATATGACATCAGTGCCACCCCCGCCCTGGTAGACATACCTGAATGTTGTGCAACCGGGAAGCACACCCACACAATAATAGCCGAGTATTTCTAGCTTAGCGTAGCGACCATCTGCAGTCCGTATAGCGTAGACGATCGGCTTCGGTTGAAGCAGGTGGCTAGTGATACTGTAGTTGTACCAATCTTCGAGGACAGCATTCACCGAATCGTTCCGCTCCGCCATCGCATAGCCTATTTCCGGAACATTCGATACTGACTCGAAGGTTGTATCCTCAAGTGAAGTAGCACCGGCCTGGCCCTCCATACCGCGGCCGCCGTTCGCAATGATTTGGAAGCGGCGAAATGCAATGTCCCACTCTTCCGCTCCTGGGACCTCCACGACTGATCCTCTTGAGAAATCAAAGAAACGCCATACTTCCGGGTCAGATGCGTCCACTGTCACGGTGCGTGCATCCTGCTCTATCCCTACTTCGGCCGGTGTTGTTACCGTGGGAATGAATGTCGGCACCTCCGGCCTTTCTAGCGACCTCCAGATAAATACGACTGCACATACCACCATTAGCATAATTGCAGTTGTGGCAACCCGATCGCGTAGAATAAAGGAGAAGCGACTCATAGAAGACAATTCGTACCTAGAGCACTCTTGAGCCCACAATCAATCCTGCTCACAGTTACTCGTGCGGAGCGGAACCCTCATCATATCCCAGGAAGCGTCCCAAGTGCACTAGGTACACGATAAGCCCGATCCCGAGTACGGTAAAAATCAATGCAAGTGCTAGGGCGCCTGGCCCACCACCATTACGTGCCGCCAGGAATTCCCATGACCCAAAGCCCAGGCAAAACAAAATCCCTGCAGCAATCAAGAATCGGTGGAAGGTGATTAGCGACATCGCCGGTTAGAAAATCTCGTTTAGCACAACGAAGATGAGGATCATGATCAACGGAATCGGAACAGACACCATCAACCAGAGCCGTTTGGGCTCCCACTTAAGATGCATGTAGTAGACCGCAACCAGCCAAGCTTTGTAAAAAGCCATCACAATTAAGCCGATCGCGAGCCAGAGCTTCGGGATCGCTGTAATGAACGCATATCCAACTTCAGCCATCGTGAGTAAGAATAGTCCGAGCCAAACGAGCATGTACGGCGCCGGCTTGTGGGCTTCACCAGTGGACATGTTATCAGTCTCCACAGTGTTAGAGGCTAGATGAGGTAGACGATAGTAAACAAGATGATCCAGACCAGATCTACAAAGTGCCAGTACAGACCCATGATCTCTACGCCACCGAGGTTATCAGCTGAATATTCGCCCTTAGCTGCCCGCCAGTAGGTGAAGCAGAGACAAAGCACGCCAATCGATACGTGAGCGCCATGAAAACCGGTCATCGTGTAGAACGTGGACCCGTACAGTTGGCCCCCAACTACAGGTCCATCATGTGGCATATGCCGACCAACCGCGTGATAGGCCTCGGCCACCGGTACAAAGCCTTCGCCCACGAGCGCTATGTATTCATAAACCTGGACACCCACGAACGATGCACCGATTAGGATCGTGGCAAGAAGCCAATTTTTCAGGCCTTGCTGGTCACCCTGCTGGATCGCCGCATAGGCCTTTACCATCGTTACGCTGGAACAAATCAGTAAGAATGTGTTGAATGCGGTTAGGGGTACGTTCAGCACTACCCCAGGCTCCGTAAACTGCTCGGGGTGCGCAAAGCGAAGAATCACGTACGATCCGATAAGGCCTGTGAAAAACATCACTTCGGATAAAAGGAAGATCCACATCCCCAGCTTGAGGTTGTATACCTTCATTCCGGGCATCGGCGCCCGGCCAGCAGTCATCGCTTGAGTGGTCATACCTCAGAATCCTTCCGGAGTCGGGGTAACGGGCTCAGGGATCAAGTCCTGAACGGGTGGTTTACTCGGCGGCGTCGTCTGTGGGTAGAAGTCCGTCTCAGACTCAGGCGAACTGTACTCGTAAGGCCCCCGGTAAACGACAGGCATCTCAGGAAAGTTCCCGTGTGGTGGTGGTGAAGGAACCGTCCATTCAAGCGTGTTGGAGTCCCAAGGATTGTCGCTTGCCTTCTCACCCTTGAATAGGCTCCAGAAGAAGTTAAAGGCATAAATCGACTGAGTTGCCACCAACAGGAAAACGCTGATCGAAATAAATTCATTCATCGGCTGGAGCGGAGCCAAATACTCATACTGAGTAAAATCATAAATACGCCGCATCATGCCTTGGAGGCCCAGATTATGCATCGGCCAAAAGACCAGATTGTAGAGCACAATTGTGAGTCCGAAATGCAGCTTATTTAAGCTCTCATTCATCATTCGCCCAAACATCTTCGGATACCAGAACGTGATTCCTGCGAAGATCGCGAACAGGCTGCCACCGAAAAGCACATAGTGAATGTGCGCAACGATGAAGTACGTGTCGTGGATGTAAATATCCACGGGCGTCGAAGCCATGAAGATCCCTGACAGACCCCCAATGATGAACATCGATACGAATGCTAGTGCGTACAGCATCGGCGAATCGAGGTGAATATCCCCTTTCCAGACCGTCGCCATCCAGTTGAATGTCTTAATCGCTGATGGGACTGCGATCGCCATCGTCGAAATCATGAAGGATGTACCCAAAAGCGGGTTCATGCCGCTCATGAACATGTGATGGCCCCACACGATCCACCCTAAGAACCCGATGCCGATGATCGCCAACACCATAGAGTGATATCCGAAGATGGGTTTACGCGCCCGGTTCGAGAGAACCTCAGACGCGATTCCCATGGCCGGAAGAATCAAGATATAGACCTCCGGATGCCCGAAGAACCAAAAGAGGTGCTGCCAAAGTAGTGGCTCACCACCAACTTCAGGACGGAAAAACCCAGTGCCTAGTGTTTGATCGAAAAGCAGCATGATCAGCGCACCGGCAAGCACGGGAATCGCTAATAAGATGAGAATAGCGGTAATAAAGAGCGCCCAAGTAGCCAGCGGCATCCGAAACCAAGTCATCCCCGGCGCCCGCATATTAATCACAGTGGTGATGTAGTTCACGGCACCGACAAGTGATGAGAATCCAAGGATGGTGAGGCTGGCCAACCAAAGCTGTTGGCCAAGATAGACCCCCGTCCACTCACCCGATGCACTCAGTGGCGCGTATGAGGTCCAACCTGCACCAGCCGCGCCCCCTTCCACCGCAAAGCTCGCAAGCATCAGGATACCCGCAGGTATCGCGAGCCAGAATGAGATCATGTTGAGTCGCGGAAACGCCATATCCTCAGCGCCAATTTGGAGCGGAATCAGGAGATTCCCGAACAACCCTACCAACAATGGCATGATCGCAAAGAAAATCATGATCGTGCCATGCATGGTCACTAAGGAATTGTAGAACTCCGGAAGCATGATCGCGCCGTTTGGAGTTGGGGCCATCATCGCATCCGGTAGCATCATCCCGCCCGGCATGGGCTGGCTTGGGTAACCCAATTGCCATCGCATCATCGCAGCGAGTAGGCCACCAATGACCAAGAAGAATAAGCTCACGAACATGAACTGCTTCGCGATCATCTTGTGGTCGGTGGAGAAAATGTATTTCCGAATAAAGGGCAACTCGTGATGGTCGTGATGACCACCCTCAGCCGCGTGTACCATCTCTTGTTCGATCGTGCTCATCTCGTCTTCCGGTCAGAGCTGTTAATTGAGGTTATCAGATTCATTTATGGCTGTTGTTGTTGGGCCTGGGCACTAGACCAGGCTTGGAAATCGGCCTCAGTGTACACAATCAGTCTACCACCCATCGTCGTATGTCCAATTCCACACAATTCCGCACACCCAATGGTATAATCACCGGGCTGAATGGCTTCAAACCAGACTGTAATGTCCTGCCCAGGTACGGCATCCTGCTTAATACGCATTTCAGGTAGGAAGAACGAGTGAAGGACATCGTCCGAACGGAGTGTAATGACTACCGGCTGGTCTTCTGGAGCATGCAGTTCATTGAGCGTCTCGAAATCATCGCTCGTCCCCAATGCACCATCAGGGCCCGGATACGTCACATTCCATTCGAACTGTTTGCCCACCACAATGACCTCTAGGCCCGCAGGTGGCACATCAACCTTAACGGTGTCCCAAACACCCTTACTCACGAAGCCAATCCACAGGACGATCACAAGTGGTATCATCGTCCAGGCGATCTCCATCTTGGTGCTTCCGTGATCGTACGTCGCCTTACGCCCTTCCTTATGTCTGTACTTGAAGATGAAATAGAAGAGCAGACCCTCGGTGATAAAGAACGTGATTCCTGTGATCCAAAGGATCACATAGTAGATCCCATCAATGTCACCCGAGACAGTCGAAAAGCTCGGCGGTAGCATCCAACTCCAGTTCATTGATTTCTCCAGCGAGGGAGCTTAGGCCTGCCCTCTGGACAAGTCCTTGATGTTAGTGGTCCACCACTTGGTGGCCGTCTGGGTGCAACAAGTCGATCGGCTCACCCATTGGTACCGGTGAACCAGCCATTGCTTCAGTAAACTCAAAAGAGATTTCCGCCGTTCCGCCAGTCGTGACCGTAACGTTGCTCGTCATTGTACCGAGCTGTTCATGCCACGCTTCAATCACGTAGTCGCCTGGCGGCAACCCATCGAGAGAGACAGAGCCATCTGAGCCAGAAACGGCAAAGTATGGGTGATCAACTATACCGACATAGGCGGTCATCCAACCGTGTACGTCACACCGCACCGGGATCATAACTTCGGCAACAGGGAATGTCCGGTTCGTGTCCATATTGACGGGCTGACTGACGTTGAACGGCCGGTTTTCTGTTGGTGAAGCATTGATGTTATGGAGGATGCCGTCGCTGTTACGTAGCGTGATATCCTGACCGGCCTGCGCACCAAGTACATGTGGACTGTACATGCAGCCATCCTGGTTTAGGACCACTGCTGAAGTCGGCGTGGGAAAACTAAGAGACTCCAGGCCTTCCTTCACATACACAAATACGTTGGCCAACCCGCCATCCGCACCACCAACGAAACCCTCTTCCGTGGGAGGCGTCGAATGCTTTGAGGCACACGATGCCTCAGAGCCCATATTAATCTCAGCCATCATCGGGGCTGTGCCAGTAAAAGTCACCATGCCAGCCACATTTCCGGCGGTTGCCGCGTCAACAGGTGACTCGGCTGGGGCAGCATCAGCAGCATCAGCAGCATCAGCACCGCCACCGCCACCGCCACCGCCACACCCGGCAATGACGAACACGCTTACCAAGAGCGCGGTATTCCGCAGCTCACCAAATCTCTCGATCATGCTTCCTCCGTACCTACTTCGAGGTTCTCGTGTGTATCCATGTCCCAATCAGCGCACCGAGCCCAGCGATCGCCAGCAGTCCTCCAATGATCGCCCACCAAAAGCCCAGATCCGCATAGCCGGTTTCCCAACCAGCTCTGCTGTTTTGATATGCTCCGAATGCCATTCCAAGCCAGATCACTCCTACTCCCATCCCCGCCAACTTCCTTTTTTGTGCACTTCTTTTCGCCCGTGCAGCAGCATCCGGTTCCTGCCACATCCCGCTTCCCACCTGCGCTTGGCGCACAACAAGAAGGCCGAATAGGAGTGTGAGCGCTAGTGCTACTGGTGGCGCGACATAAACAGCGACTGGTGTCGGTTGTCCAAGAACCAAGAAGTACCAGGTACTTATCGCCCCCTGGCTACCACTTTCACCATTGTCACCATCCCATGCTTGGAACGCCATCGGTACTGCTTGTCCAGCAGTCAACGCTAAATCTTCAGCACCCCCAGTATCAAGGGGTCTAACAAAAAGAACCTTCCACTGCCCATCAGCATGCTGTGCCGTGGCACGAACATGTTGCTCGGCATCTGGCTGTCTTGCTGCTGTACCAATCCCACGAGCAATGCTCTCAAAGGCACCCCCTACGTCGCTCTGCCACGTCCAGGTGTAGGCTGGTCGTCGGGTATCGCCTTGCAAGAAATAAGGTCGCTCCTGTCCTTCGGATAATTCCTGTGGAAACTGCACTACAAGTTGGTCAGCAGTACCTGAGCTAGTGGCGGCCCCTTGATCTTCGGAGCTCATCGTAGCTACCACCTGGCTACCGAATTCGGTCCACAGTGTGTCAGGGCTCTCGGACGGATCACCCCAACTCACAAGCAGCGCTAGCTCCTGACCATCATGTACCGCCTGGACCCATACGGCATCTACTCTTGGGTTGAACCAGCGAGGCTGGACGACGATTTGACCAGAAAGCGGCACATAGAAACGTTCGGTTTCTTCCCAGACGACATCTTCGATCGTCTGAGGAAGAGGTGTGTCCGTTAGAAGCCGTGCGGTGACAACCTCTTCTACACTGGGTTCTTCCTCAGGTGAAAGACTACGAACGTAGTGTGCGAGGCTCCATAGATCCTCGTCCGTGATTACCCCTGCATCTACAATGTCCGAAAATGTCGGCATGGGGGTTCCATCTAGACCCGTTCTTAGGACTCGGTAGATCTCTTCTACCTCACCGCCGCCGTTGAATCTCCAGTTCTCAGTAAGGTCAGCCGTAAAAATCGGGAAGCCCGTATCGTCATTAAGTGTCGGCGCAGATTCCCCATCCCCGCGGCCTTGTTGGCCATGGCAACGCCAGCACTCAACCGTTTGATATACTTCCTCGCCCCGAGCAATAGCGTCTTCACCTCCACTCGTAGCTCTCCCGAAATCGAGTGGGGTAGGTGGGTCACCCTGAAAGAACCGTGAGAATGTCTTGAGGTAGTCAACTAAGGCGAGTATTTCAGCTTCCGTCAGTACGTCTTCCCAACCAGGCATTGCCGTACCCGGCATACCATCATTGATAACCTTAAGTATGTCTTCATCGGTTGGAAGCTGGCCGGACCCTGTAGTCCTGACTTGATAAAGGGCCAGTGTGAAATCCCGCGGCCTAGGAAGCATCGTATTAGCAGCGGGCCCTTCTCCAGCACCATCCTCGCCATGGCATCCAGCACACCACTGATCGTATACCACCTGCCCATCTACCTGGGCAGTCGCGTTGCCTGGTATTGCCAGTAGACTCACCCCTAGAAGCAAGATCCCTAGCACTACATACTGCGGTGACAAGTGAAGTTTCTTAAGTGAATCGTGAGAACTGAAATTCCGAAGCGCAGACATTAGTGCTCTTCCCCTTCCAGTTCCCACGTGCGCGGCTCATGACCTGTCTGTTCGTAAAGGAAAATGATTACAGACCAGATTTCATCGGCCGTGAGAAAATCCTCCCACGCCGGCATTGCTGAATTCCAGGGTGCTCCTTCATTCGGCAACCCGGGACCACCCTTGGCGATCCTCCAGAAGACGAAGCTCTCCGTAAGCATCGCAATCGTCCCAGCATCCTGGAAACTGAGGGGTGCCGGGTTGAACGCCTGTGCGTAATGTCCGCGGCCCTGCAGCCCATCTCCGTGACACGCCATACAATTCTTGTAGTAGATGCTCTTGCCCACCTCATAGTGTTCCTCAATAGAGCCTGCCGACCTCAGAGGATTCTCAAGTCCATCAAGAACCATCTGCTCACCCTGAAACGTGATACTTGTGGGGGGAGCCGGATGAATTGCGCGGAAGCTCGGTGGAGCCGATATGTCTGGCTGTGCACTCGTATAGGTTTGGAATGCGATGAAGCCAGGAACTAGGACTAAGAGGGCCCCACGAGCCATTCGTCGTTCCGGTTGAACCAAAACATCGTGGATTGGTTGCTTAAACTCTGACCATCGCTGCTCGTTATCACTGACCCAAAGCAGGATGCCAACGATCGCAATGACTAAGTACTCCAGAACTACCGTGTTCGGTACCGGGGCGCTGGCCATACCAAAGATTGGGGGTATGAACGGGATCCCGACCTCGATTAAGACATAGGAAAACACGAGAACAGCGGTCGCTTGCCTGAAAGGTGTATTCAGGAACCTTCCCATTACTGAGCTTATCGGACGGAATGGGGCACCCAGCAGCCGGAAAACAGACTTCAGAGCTCCCATGCCCTAGCCCCCTTGTCCTGCCAAAAAGTCCACGAGTACCTCCAGCTGCCGCGCAGTCAGCATATCACCGAGGTTGGGTGGCATAGAACCGGCCAAGTGGTCAAATCCTTCAGCAATCTCAAGTGCCGGATCAATGATACCTGTTCGGATGCGGTCGGTGGCGATGCGAGATCCCATGCCATCGAACGCTGGCCCAAGCTCGGCTCCTTCGCCGTCGAGCATGTGACACCCTAAGCAGAGATTGCCACGCATAATCTCGAGTGGATCATTTGACACCACCATTGGTCCACCAGCAGGAGCGGCAGCATCTGCTTCTGCAGCTGTCGCGACGTCAGAGCCACTCACGGTGACCACGCCGCCTTGATCTTGGAGGAACGCTACAAGAGACCAAATCTGAGCACCTGAAAGGACGCGAGCCTGAAACACCATCGGCTCGAAACCTTCCAGGATATAGCCAGCTGGGTCCACCATGGACTCGTGGAGATAGGCCTTACAATCCTGCCCACTCACACGTGTCCCACACCGCTGGCCGATTGTTCCTTCACCGTTGTAGTCAGTAAGAAGATTTGGAGCTCGAGTTTCAAGCCCATGACAGGTGGTACATCCACCTCCTCCACTGTAGAGCTCTGCCCCAGCTGCCACGAGTTCGGCTGGACTCACATCTGCCGAAAAACTCACCTCTTCAGGCACCGCTGATTCTATCTGCGGAATCGCATTGGCGATCCACGTATAGACGGCTAGAGTTCCGATCATCACCCCAAGGACTTTGATGTTCGTCATCGTCTAGCTCCTAGTCCCCATCTGCTGAAGCCGAAGCGGTAGTGCCACCCGCCGTGCCCGAGATCACAGGCTTCTCAGCTAAACCACCAACCCAAAAGATAAAGGTGACCAAGCTGAGAAAGATGAGTACACATACAGAAATTACGATCGACGCGTAGCCAAGTGCCGGCGTCGCCGCATCAACGCTTGTATCTCTGATAACCTCAAAGACATGCCAGTGTTGCCTAATCCCGCTTCTAGCAAAGCCCATCAAGCCCATGAGCCAAGTAAAGGTGACTGCGAGGATAAAAAGAGCGTACTGAGAACGTTCTGGCATTTCTCCCCAGCGGATTTCTCCCCGTGATTCAGCGCCACGCATCATGAACACATCTATCACGACGACAAGAATGATTGCGGCAATCACTGCAAGAACCTGATAGACACTGAATCCGATACGTACGATCGAGGGGACGAAGTACCCATAGATCCCGTAGAAAAGGACCACGGCTGCAGAAACAGCAAAGAGGGCACCTTGGATCGTAGTTCCAGTCTTCTCCCAGGAGACTACCGCCTTCTTGTTCGCCCTACGGTAAAGCAGGAAGGACAAAAACGTCGTTAGGATCATGAAGTTAACTGCAGTGTTCTTCGCACTCATGACACCGAGCACACCTAAGAATGGATGGAACTGGCCGCCCATAGCAGTGATCTCAGCACGGTCTGCAATCATGTTGCGTGGGGTGGCCCAAACTGCTGCACCAATCAGTAGAACAAGCAGCATCCATTTCGTGTACGGCATGAACCGCTCTGCCCCAGGGATACGACCCATGCCAACCCACAAATAGTAATTACCAGCTAGGAAGAGAACTGCGATCAAGAAGGCCTGTACCACCCATAGCCAGCTCATGAAACCACCCATCATGGTGGTACCCATCTGCTGGTTGAACTCGTAAATCTCTCGGCCAAGCCAATAGCCAGCGAAAGGCAACACAATGAGGGCGCTGATCGCAATGAAGTTCCCGATATAACCCATCCAATCGTAATGCGCTCGCTCTTCATCAGTCTTCGCAGAGAGGAAGCGATAGGCCGCATAAGCCCCGACGATCGCGCCACCAAATACAACATTAGCAATCAGGCGATGGATATTGATTGGCATCCAGGTTGCGTTAGCAAATGCACTCCAAAACTGTACCATGCCTGGAGCCGTATCCGGGGTAACCTCGGCAGGCGGACTCATCATGTATGTGAGCCAAGAATTGGCGATCAACATCACTGCCGTACCCCAGAGATTGAGCAGGATACCAAGGCCCCAATGACCCCATTTTGCTCGACCCTTCTTCCAGCGATCCCAACCGTAGTAGTACAGGTAGAGCGTAAACGACTCGAAAAAGAAGATCCCCACGTAAACCCACATGGACGGGGCAAAGATCTCCGACAGGTAGCCCCATAACCCCGGATAAAGTGTGATCAGTCCAAAGACGAGAATCGCACCCCAAATCGCTGTCGCCGAGTAGGAAACCAGCAACAACCGGGTGAACTCCTTCGCTAGCTTGTCATATCGATCGTCAGAACTAAAGATCCCGATCGCCTCAGCAACAACCGCAAACATCGGCACACCAAGCACGAATGCCGCAAAGAAGAGATGAAGCTGGGCGGCAATCCAGATGGCGGCCCGACTTCCGATGACAGGGAAGTCACCATATTCCCGAGGTGTGTAGCCCTGCGCTGCCAGGGGTTCGATTGCGATCGCTATTAACCCAATGGCCACCACAATTGCCACCGGCAAACTCGCTTGCAGCCAAGACCACCCCCCTCTACGACTGATCTTAGGCATCTGTCGTCTCCACATGCTCAGGGGCCTTCTCGTGGTCCTTTAAGAAAAAAGGCACTCGCTTAGAAAAATCCACGGGCATGTTTCGCCTCACCTCAGCCATTACTTCAAGATTGACTTCGGTGTAGCCATGCCTTCGCGCAAAATCTTCTACTCGTTTGGTCACCACGCCACGGACGAAGCTGGGAGCTCGAGAGATTCGTTCTTCCGCCTCTGGTGTCCACACCATTTCTCTAGCAGCTGCCGCTCCATAAGTCACCTGTCGGCGGGGCTCCACGAAAGGACGGTCACCCGGTGGATCGTAAGCACACGACTCATCAGGCCCAAGAGGGTCTCCCGTTTGAGCGAACGCGCGCGCGCGGCAGCCACCACAGATTCCGCGGTACTCGCATCGTCCACAACGCCCTGAGAGTTCGCCCCCACGTAACGCTGTGAATAAAGAAGATTCCTTCCAGACGTCCTCGAATGACTCCTTCATCAGATCCCCAGCCACAGCCGGCATATAAGGACAAGGAGTCAGCTTGCCTTCAGGAGTAATCCTGCAGTATTGGACACCACATGGGCAGCGTGTAGCATAGTTCAGTAAAGGGGACTCCTCGTCAGCTTCAACTATGTGTCTCATCAATTGAGGCTGGCACTTTGAGCGGATCATCATTCGTCCACGATTCGCCTGCTCTAGCAATACTAATTCAGCCAGAACCTCCTCGTTTTCTGCAGGCGAAAGACCTTCCATGCGTTCCCCTCGCCCCGTAGGAACCAAGAAATAGAGATTGAACGAAACCGCACCTTTTTCAGCGGCCCACTCTACGAGATCCGGTAGCTCTGAGCGATTCCCTTTAGTAAGGCTGGTCTGGACAATGAAATCGAGTCCGTGCTCACCAAGACGCGTTACTGCATCAAGCGTTGCAGACAAAGACCCCGAGCCATGCCTAAAGCGGTCGTGATAATCTGGGTTCAGTGAGTCGATACTCACAGCGACACCTCGGACACCGGCTCCCTTAAGAGATTTAATGCGCTCATCGCTCAGGCCGGTGCCATTGGTACCGACCACTACTGTCGCACCTGCTGACGCCGCATGATCCGCTATTTCTTCGAGATCATCGCGTACTAATGGCTCTCCTCCACTTAGGATCAAGAGCACAGCAGGGTTCACCGCCAACACATCATCCAATACGCGATGGCAGTCTTCTGTAGACAACTCGTTCTCTGCACTCTGCCATGAGCCAGCAGATATATAGCAGTGAGAACACTCTAGGTTGCAGCGACGGGTGATATTCCATGCCACGACATGCGGTATAGCGGTGTCCGGCCGTGCAGCTTCAAGTTCTTGATCACGCTTATGGGAGAACTGAGTTGGATCGACGGGGAAGTCCAGAATAGGAAGCGACTCAGACCTTTCCGTGACCAAATCCTGGCCAGCAGAGAAAGTGCCTATTTTCACTCCCTAGCGTCCTCATCCGTCATGAACGCTTCGACCGCCGCCTTCGCTTCCTCCGGGGTAGCGGTCTTAAAATCTACCGGGCAATCGTCCGCAGCTTCTGCGACGTCACGAACGGGGCATCTCGTTACACCCTGAGCTTTCGCTTCCTCAATAAATTTGCGCATCTCTGGAGTCATACCGTCGACGCCCTCTGCCGTAGCCTTAAGCTGCTTCGCTTGAAGTTCGCGGAACATGACGAGCATGGTGTCCATGTCGAACTCGTCGGCCTCGATCATGGCCTCCTTGTTTTCGTCCATGACCAGGGTCGTCACACGCCAGAAGTCGTTATCGCGGGCGAAACGTTCGACGGTGTTCCGCGCGAGCGGCCGCGCGATCAACGGCACTGCTTGGAGCCGCCCCAGTGCCTCCTCGGTCCACACGACAGGATCACCCGCAAGCCGTTCGCGGCTCGAAACGTGCCCGGTGTACGGGCACTTCTCCGAGATCATGGGCGTCTCGGGCTCAGGATCCGCGTCATGGCCTTCGACGAGCGTGCGCTTCATGGCCTCCTCGGCTTTCACCTCGGCAAGCGCGAGCTCCTCCGAGGTGCCGATGCCCATGATGAGCTGCATGTGCGTCGGGAGAAGCTTAGTGATCGCCTCGTCCAGCCGCTCGTTCGTGACCATGGGAAAGCCGTTCACCCCCAGAGGCGGCACCGCTGCTACCTGGACCTCACCGTTCGTGTCAGGAGCCGATGCTCCGTTGCCGTTGGCCGCCCCATCTCCATTTGTGATGCCGTTCACGCTGGACGCGAGCTTGCCGTTCACAGCCTCACGAGGTCGCTCGTCCTTGTAGGTGCCGTTGGCGCCCGCGCCGTAGTTGTCCAGCACGAACTCCTCCACGGCCCGCCGCGCTATACCCAGCGCGAAGGGAGGGACCCTGAGGATGCGCACTTCGGCGTCCGGGCTCCACTCGAGACCCGTCTCGCCATCCTCTTCGATCCAGGGGATTTCTTCCGGATCGACGTTCTGCGTGCCCACGAGCAGCACGCTCGCTTTCGTGAGCCGGATTAGGTTGTCGGACTGCGAGCCGAGGTCCGTACCCTCGATGCGGTGGCTGCCGTGCCGCGCCATCACGAGCACCGAGGGCTCGATCTCGGCTGCCCAGCGCAGGATGCAGTCGAACGGCTTACCGATCAGGATCTGCGTCTCGACCTCGACCTCTGGGAACTCCTCAGCCATGACTTCCGCACGCTTTATGTTCGCCTTGCAGAGCTTGAGTAGACCCTTGTCGATAATGTTGTTATGGAGTTCCTCCTGCTCCTCGAACTTGAAGATCTTCGAGGCTTGCACAGAGAGAACGTCCTTAATATTACCGAACACGACATGGTGGTACTCGACATCGAAGGCCGAGCACACGTACAGCTTGGCGCCGTACTCCTTGGCCATCTCGAGCGCGAGTCGCATCGCCTTGTAGCTGTAGGCTGAGCCGTCGACGCACACCATCCAATTGCCACCCTCCAGCGCTTCGCCGTTCCTCACGATGAGGGTGTCTTTCTCGACCTTGCGAAGAACCCGGCTCGTAACTCCTCCGAGTTGGGAAAACTCCTGTTGACCGATTCCGTGCCCGCCCATGACCAACAGGTCGTAGATTCGGCCGCTGGACCCGGCGAGCTTCTCATCACTGTCCTCGTCCTCAGCGATGATCCGACCCTTCTCGTCGATCTCGACGTCACTACGCACCTTGTCTCCGCCATCGTATTTGTCGGAGATGTTCGGGTCGAAGCCGATCAAGCTCGGGAGTCGACCCTCGCCGCCGTTGGCCTCACGGATGATCTCTTCGTAGTTGATGCCCTCGAGGAGCTGCCGTGTGAGCGGAACGCCTTCCGCCTTGCAGAGCTTGTCGGTCTCGTCCAAAAACGAGTCCGAGATGAGCTGCAGGCCCTTCTCGATCAGCTTGTCATGAATCTTCCGCTGACGCTTGATCTCCTTCGCCGACTGAAACTGGGCGGGGAGGCCTGTCTCGAGCTGCCGGAACCGCACATCATGGAGACGCGCAGCATACACGTGGTTACCGGTGATTCGACCCTCGGCACGCTTGCAGATTTCGATCGCCCTGGCGACGGCCCAATTCGAGTGATCGGAGTTGTCTACTGGAACAAGAATCTCTCGATACATACTTGCCTTCGGATAATAGAATCTTTGTCTGACTCCCAACTAGGGTGCCAGTAAAACAAGGGAGTACTACTACCTCTAACCTGCTCCCTTATATGCGCTACCTACAGCTACATGTACGACAGGCCCGGTGGACCAACCCCCGGGCCTTCCTCGCTAGACTTCAAGTTTCATAGAGTGTGGAGAACTCTTTTGTTGAACAAACATGACTGCTGAACATTGCCTTAAGGCAGACATTCCGTAGAAGCACGACAAGCCCTTTGATTACAAGGATTCTCAGTGCTCGCACCATCTTTCACAAGAAAACCGCCTCAAATTATATCTACAGTGTTCCCCTCGGGCAACCGACCTGGAAGTGCCACCTACAAGCGTCAAATACCCATCCGTCAGCAGGGCCTTACTGCAGCTTGTTTAGCTGCGGTTAAAGGCATTCTCAGCCGTCCCTGGTCGCCCTCAAAGACCTCGTGATTGGCCTCGCTAACAGTACCGTTACAACGGGGAGAACTAGTACCCAAAGAACGAGCCCCAGTGGGAACTCAGTGCTAGTACCCATTAACACCGCAAAAAGGGTCTCATGGAGAGCCTGGAACGGACTAAGAGCTTCTACCACTGCCCATGAGGACTGAGGTAGGGGAGTCCTGAATACACCTGAGAAGTGCAGTAAAAGGAGCGCTGCAACTGCAGAAAACAGTGCTGTCTCAGCAAGAGACCTCGCTACTGCCGCTACTAAGTTGCCTAACAGATTTGCTATCCATATGGAGGACCAAAGAACGAGGACAGCCCTGATCCACTCATTCAGTGAGATAGAACCCAGTGTCGCGATTGTGAGGGCAGGTAAGAGTTGAAGTGCATCAATCGCACTGCCGCCTGCCGCTCGCTCAATAAGAAAATGTGATCGCGGAACACCCGCTCTAATAATGCGGCCGAAAAGCCCTGCTTCAGCATCACGCACAAGGGGAATCGAAGATCCAAATGTCCCAAAAAGGGTGAAGAGTACCGTATAGACGGCAGCTGCATGAAATACTGGTGCACCACCCAATGAGATCGCCAGTACGAGTACCACGGGCACCATCACATTCAACGCTAACAACCGAGGTCTTGCGAGAGCTAGCCGAAATTCCATCGCTGCTACAAGAAATTTCATTCCGGCAGTTCCTGCCCAGTAACCCTTCGGAACAACTCGGCCAGGCCTGGCTCTCTCACTTCTACACCCAAGATTTTGACTCTCGCTGATATGAGTGCAGCCCATATGTCTGGCAGTGCAGCCTGTCCTCTGGTTGTCTCAAACACCAGCGGACCAGAATCATCCACCAACTCTACATTATCCCCAAAGTACTCAGGCAATTCGGTAGCGGCCGCGTCTACTGATACCTGGAAACGTGTCGCTGTTCCTAAGGAAGAAAGCAGCTCGGCCTGTGAGCCAGATGAGACTACTCGACCCTTGTCGATTACAAGAATCCTGTCTGCTAATTGTTCTAGGAAATTCAGATCATGGCTAGCCATTACGATCGCGGAGCCCTCCTGGCTGCATTTGCTTAGAATGTGAGCCAGTGCATCCCTGGAGATGGGATCAAGCCCTACAGTCGGTTCATCTAGCAGAAGCAGCTTAGGCTGGTGAACTAGCGCCTCAAGTAGTAAGAGCTTCCGCTTGGCCCCAAATGAGTACGACGACACCACCTTATCAGCCTCATCCGACAAACCAACCAAATTCATGAGACTAGAAACCATCTCCGACACTTCATCTTTTTCAACCCCTGCTGCTCGGGCAAAGAAATGTGCATTCTGGATACCAGTCAAAGAGTTGAAGTGCGCACTCTCCTCTCCTGCATAACCCATTAACACACGTCCTGACTTCATACTTAAGAGAGGACCCAAGATGGTTCCGCTTTCAGGGGTCAATTCGTTCAGTAGGAGGCGCAATAGAGTACTCTTACCCGCACCATTGGGGCCCAGTAGCGCGACTATCTCACCCGCTGACACTTCCAGATTGATGTCGATAAGCACCGGGGAACCAGAAGCGTAACGGTAATGCAGTCCGCAGACTTCGATCAGAGAGATCGAACCGCTATCCATGGCCACCGTCTCTTCGGCCGCAGCACTGTTCACATCCCCTCTAACCCCAAGTCAGATCTGGCCCGATCCATTACATCAGGCGTGATAACCTCTATCTGCTTTTCTTGAGCGTATTCCGTGTAGATCCTCTTCACCATACCACGCACAAATTTAGGGACGCCCGCAAGCCGATCAGTCGCTTCGGATGTCCAGGTCACACGAATCCTGACAAATTCATGCTCATTAGCAGGGATTGTGCTTGAACTTCCCGGATCCCCAACCAATGATGCTTCTTCATCGACAAAAGCATCATCACGGGGAGCATCCAGCCTACTACGGGTCTGCTGCAGTGGCTGCTCTGGAACAGTCCTGCCACCTATCTCAACACCCAATGACGTTACGAGCTGAGTTTCCATGGGGTTGGTGAGCATAGCCATTTCTCGACCACAGGCACCGCAACTGAATAGCGCGGTAATGGTCCCATCTCCAGGCAAATCACGATCTGAGAAACTCATAACCTCATCGCATTGGATACAGAGAAATTTCACTTCTTCTCCTCCCTTCCTCCGGGACCGTGTTCTACTCGCTCAGCTAGGTCTGTGAATACCTGAGCTACAATCGAATCGCCCTCCGCTCCAGCCGGATCACCATTATCGGTCCTCGAACCGAACACGGGATCGAATGGAATTTCCGACCATAGTTCAAGGCCAACCGCGTACGCAATATCTCCAGCACTAGGGCCCGTAAAGAGGGGAAGCAACTCATCACGGCCTGGCTGAGCATACCCAGCCATGTTTCCTATAAGGCCAATACAAGGCACACCGCCTTCGAGCAGTTGTGTCGCCGACCTGGCCACAACCGCTCCTGCTACTTCCGATGGAATCGTCACGAGCAGAACTTGATCAGGCTGTAGATGCGAGGGTCCTACTTCTGAGACCAAATCGAGAAAACGCCCAATCTTATCAGTACCAGGTGGTATATCGATGATCAGATAATCTATCGGCCCCCAAACCACGTCCGAGATAAATTCCCGGAGCGCTACCGCTTCCGTAACTCCCTGCCAAACAAATTGATCGTGAGCCGGCCCCTTCCATCTCAAGGGCACTCCTTCCTCTATCAACAAGTCCGTCGAGATCCCCTTGACCCCAGCTACTCCAACCGCGGGTACAATACCATCCGGACGATCTTCTAACTGGCTGCCTATAAGCCCCAGCATTTTCCCTAACGAAGGTCCATTTAGATCTGCGTCAACGGCACCAACTCTTGCGCCGCGGGCCGCTAGGGCCACAGCAAGGTTTGCGGTGACCGCACTCTTTCCGACTCCGCCTTTCCCGCTTGCAATGACTATGATTGCCCCTACTTCAGACAACCGACTCACCAAACGGGCATGCTGCTCCCCGATCTGTTCTACAATTTTTGACTCTACTTCTCCGGTGAGATCAGCATAGCCGCGTACCGTATCAGCCCGTGTCACGGAACCCTCGCGCGGTGTATTACCAGTACCAGAACTCGAAGTCGGTTTAGCCATTAACCTTACGGGTGAAGTTGATTGCCTGAAGCATCAAGAACCACCAAAGCATCAACCGGGCATTCCTTACAAGCCTCCAGAACTGTCTCTTTATCAACTTCATTTGTATCTGACGTGAAGATAGCGATCCCTTCCTCGTCCATTTGGAATAGGTCCGGTGCTACCTCTACACACGTTTCGAAGCCAACACAGATAAGGCGGTCAATCTTGACCACTAAGCCTGCGACTTGACGCTCCTCGATGTCCAAGGACTCCTCTCAGGTTTTCGGGAAGGGCCCTCCCAGCCACACTGGGGGCACCACCGCCATTCGGCTATACGCACCAACACCGTGAGGATCTTCCGCCGCACAGCTACAGTTTGTTCAAAGCAGGCCGGACAAACACGCGCAGAATGCAAGACCAATAGGCTTCCGAGCCCGATGATGACCCAACGAAGAATCACGAGCCCACCCAGGACCAACACCGCAGCAAGAGAGATCTCCACTCCGATATACTCCAGAACTAATTAGTGAGTTACACCAACGTTAATCAGCTCGGCTAACACTCACTCCTACGAGCTTAAACATCACCCGAGTTAGTAGGGGCATAGCAATCGAGGCAATCAAAACGGGGAAGACAATGCCACCGAAAGCCGCGCCAGCTATGCCGGTTAAGGCCATACCAGACACTTTATACACGCCTAGATACGAAGCAAAAAGAAGTAGAAGGCCTAATGTCTGACGACCGCCTCCTCCTCCCTCAATGTTAATTGCAGCCCCACCCACATAGAGTGCGGCAAGAGACCAGAACACTGAAATTGGAACAAGCCAAGCGACCACCGAAAACCTCCTAGAGATCGAGATCAGAAAGCAGCCTACGTTGGGATCGACTACCTTCTGTATAAACCCGGCCCAACCCCGTGTTGGATCGGTTTTTCAACTTCAGAAATCCTACCACTGCAGTAGGGTGCATAACAAGATCACCCCTCCTTACGAGATCCCCAACTTTCCAGCCTAAAGGGTCTTCATCGCCGAACTAGCTGCAACCCTGAAGCATTCGACCTCAGAGTCCCCATGCGCAGTAGAAATAAAGCAAGCCTCAAAGGGTGAAGGAGGTAAGTAAATACCAGCGTCTAGCATTCCATGGAAAAAAGCAGCAAAGCGCTCGCGGTCACACATTTCTGCTTCCTCCCAGGAATTGACGGTTTGCTCGGCAAAGTAGAAGCCGAACATGCCTCCAACGACCGAGGTTTGAAGTGCTATCCCAAAGCTCTTGGCCTCATTCGCGAGCGCATCCGCGAACGCGTAACTCATGGACCCTAAGGTCTCGTAAACAGCAGGATTTGTAAGATGTTCTAGTGTGGTCAGACCGGCACGCATAGCGATCGGGTTACCGCTCAGAGTTCCTGCTTGATATACCGGGCCCACTGGAGCCATCTGGTCCATAATCTCTGCCCGGCCCCCAAAAGCACCTACCGGGAAACCACCACCAATAACCTTTCCGAAAGTCGTAAGATCAGGAGTGATCCCGAAGAGACCCTGTGCCCCGGATGGTCCGACGCGGAAGCCCGTCATCACTTCGTCAAAAATTAGCAAAGCGCCCCATTCCGAGGTGAGCGACTGAAGACCCTCGAGGAAACCCTCAGTCGGGGGTATCAATCCCATATTTCCCGCGACTGGCTCTATAATCACAGCCGCTATGTTGTCCTGGTTCTCTTCGAAGAGTGCGGCAACCGAATCCAAGTTATTGAACTCTGCTACCAAAGTGTCCTCGGCTGCACCGGAGGGGACCCCTGGAGAGTCCGGCAAGCTAAGTGTCGCCACCCCGGATCCTGCACGCACGAGCATCGAGTCAGCGTGACCGTGATAGCAACCTCTGAACTTCAGGATCTTCGAGCGGTTTGTATAAGCGCGTGCAAGTCGAATTGCACTCATTACGGCTTCCGTTCCTGAACTCACCATCCGTACACGTTCCACACTCGGAACCGTCTTGCATATATGCTCAGCAAGTTTCACTTCGTCAGGACAAGGAGCCCCGAAGCTCGTCCCCCCGCTAACTGCTTCCTCGACTTCTGACACGACCACAGGATGGGCATGCCCAAGAATGATAGCTCCCCAAGACATCACTAAATCGACGAACTGTCGACCATCGACATCGATTAGATGCGCACCTTCACCTCTCTCAAACGTCACAGGTACACCACCCACAGCCCTGAAGGCCCTAACCGGCGAATTCACTCCTCCAGGAATAACCCTTAGGCCACGTTCATAAAGTGCCCCAGAACTGGTACCACCACCTCGGCTCATAAGGTCTCCTGTAAAATATCAGAGTTGTGAACAGCTGTTGCGGCACGCATCCCCGATCGAATCACGGCCTCAATACTCGCCCCATCGTACGTGGCTCCAGCCAAGTGAAAACCTGGTAACTCCATTAAGCGGACGCGCAGATCACCGATTCGTTGGGTGTGGCCCACCCGATATACAGGAACAGACCAGCTATGGACCCAGGTTTGATTTGGAGCTTCAGTGATCGCAAGACTCCCAGCCAATTCATCTCTGGCGAGAGACACAGCCTCTTCTGGGTTTTTAGGTTCTGCGTCTGTGGCAGCGACTGGGATCCCACGGATGAAGCACCTGAGAAGCACCTGATCAGAAGGGGCTCTGTGTTCGAATTTTGCGGAAGACCACGTGCATGCGGATACGCCATCGCCAACCCCATGACCATTGAGGTAGCCATGCGCGTCTAAGGGATGGCTAACGGCTGAGCTCCAGTATGCTAGGTTCACGACAGTGGTTTGGGCTGTGGGAACCTCAGGCACTGATTCTTGAATATCTGGCAGTTCGGAAAGCACCTCCCTAACGGTGGAAGTAGGGGTAGCCATGACCACCACATCACACCTCTCTTCCGCACCAGTGTCCATGCGGACTACCCACTGTCCGGAATCACGATATATCCTCGTCACTCGAGTGGAAGTTCGGACATTATTTGCCCCCAGACTATCCTGTAGCCCTTCCGCAAGTGATGACATCCCCTTAGTGAAAGTCAGAATCGGCGGACGTTCACTACTTCTATCATGCCCTGGAGATTCCCCACTCCGGATCAAGCTCCCACCATCGACTTCTATCCGCACTAGAGGTGCTAGTGTCGCCTGAGCGCTTAGTTCAGCTGGGTCACCGCCGAATATCCCTCCAAGGAGTGGCTCATAAACTTCTTTATAAGCCCTAACTCCCAGCCGACGCTGTATGAAACTCTTAACACTTTCATCTTCACCCTCAATCCGCTTGGGTATGAAGGGTTCGAGCCTTGCCCTCGCTCGACCCAAGAGCGATAGAGCCGGATTTAACAAGAGTGAAGAAGGCCTCCCAACAGGACTCCCTCCCTCCGCTAGAAAAGGCACAAGCCCATGATTATCACGGCGGTAAGCCCGAACTGAGCAATCCACTGCGGGGCTAATCTCATGAGCTAGTCCAAGCTCTTCTGCTAAAGACTCTGTCTCCCCGGTCCGTGGAACCCAAGAGTCCGCACCACCCTCTACAACGAACCCGGCAGTGCGTTCAGTACACAGCTTGCCACCAACGCGGTCTGACGCTTCGACTATAACGACCTCTGATGCGACTGTGCCCTCGTTCGCACGCGAAGCTTGACTGAGCCGAAACGCAGCCGTGAGCCCCGCCAATCCACCACCCACCACCACCACACGGGGGCGTGGTGTCACGCAGCTGTGGCCTCATACGAACGCACCGCGTCAATCGCTATGGTCACAGAGTCTGGCGGCGTTTGAGGAAGCATCCCATGCCCTAGATTAAAAATATGGCCCGGACGCCGATTCACTCTCTGCATCACATCCTTGACTGCTCCGCGAATGTGTTGCTCTGAGCCCAGGAGTGCCGTGGGATCAAGGTTGCCCTGAATACCAAGCTCTGCGCTAAATCGATTCCAGGCTTCATCGATTGGGAGACGCCAATCCACACCAAGCGCGTCACTTCCTGCTTGCGACAGTAATTCGATGAGATGGGGAGCACCAACCGCAAAATGAATCGTTGGACAACCCGTCTCCTTCAGATTATGAAAGACAAACCTAGAGTGCTCCATCACCTGCTTCTCATATGTGATAGGATCGAGCCACCCTGCCCAAGTGTCGAAGAGCTGTAGAGCATCTGCCCCTGCCTCAGCCTGGGCTGTTAACCATCTGCCAGAGACTTCCCTCAGCTTGATCATGAGTGCAAGAAATGCTTCCGGCTCATTGCACATAAAAGACTTCACTCGACCAAAGTTCTTGGTTGGGCCACCCTCTATTAGATAGCTCGCTAGAGTAAATGGGGCGCCTGCAAAGCCTACGACAGCAGAATTTTGATCCACTTCCGTTCGGACTGAGCTAATAGCCTCAAGCGTTGGGCTTAGGTGATCCCTTGGATCAAACAGTTCAAGGGCCTCTACGTCTGATACAGACTGAATCGGATTTTGGATTACTGGTCCTTTGCCAGGGACAAAGTCCAGTTCAATGCCCATAGGTACTAGGGGGAGCAATATATCCGCGAATATGATCGCGGCATCTAGGTCAAAGCGTTCCAATGGTTGAAGCGTGACTTTAGATGTGAGTTCGGCATCTGCGCAGATATCTAGCAGAGAATGGGCCTCTCGCACTTTTCGATACTCAGGCAAATACCGACCAGCTTGACGCATCAGCCAAGCCGGTGTTCGGTCGACTTCCTCGCCCCGGCACGCACGTACCAAGCGAGGAGTCAAAGCCAATTCGTCCCCTTATCATCCGGAGACACGTGTACCCCTACGTATACCGGTGTGTCACGCTCTGTATACAAGCGTGCCTCAGTCATTCTAAGGTCAACAACCAGTGCAGAAAAAGCACTCAAATCAGCTGACTCGTACGCGACGACAAACTCCTGATCCTGGAGGCCGGTCGAATAAAGTAGAAGTTGATCGATACCCTCATGTTGTTTCCCGATACGAATATGTCCCGTCATCATTCTCCGTCGTTCTTCGACCGAGTGTTGATACCATTCATGGGTTTTCACGAATGGATATACAATCAGGTATGGCAAGGCACGTTCGAGCATTGGATCAATCTCTCTGTCCGCACTACCTCGAGCATACTGTGATGGGCGCGTGAAGCCCCAAAGAACGTCCACAATATGCATATAGCTACGATACGGTCTCTGCACCTCAAGAAAATTATCGAAGAAGTTAGCTGGAGCTTGATCGTCCTCAATCGGAATCGAACTCCACACAAGAACATCTCCATCTGTCCGGGTCCCACCAGTCCGATACAAATGGACTGAATCAGCCATCCCCGGCAGTGCTGAGCGCCAAGATTGAGCAATCTCCACACGCCTCTCCTCAGGCAAGGCCCAGAAAGATGAGTTGAAGGTGAAAACGCTAAAGTGGCTTAAGATGCTTCGTGAATCCATTGTGCGACGTCCATCGCGTGGTATGTGATTATGATATCTGTTCCAGCTCGTTTGATTGAGGTCAGGGACTCGAGCACTACCGAGCGCTCCGCTATCCATCCCATTTCAGCTGCTGCCTTAACCATCGCGTACTCACCACTGACGTTGTAGGCAACCAGCGGAACGCCTTCGAATTTCTTACGCAGCCGTCGGACAACGTCCAGGTACGCAAGCGCAGGCTTGACCATAATAAGATCCGCTCCCTCCGCTAAGTCCTGGGCAGCTTCCCTGATAGCTTCAGAACCATTTGAAGGATCCATCTGCTGGCCACGTCTGTCCCCAAACGACGGCGCACCTTGGGCTGCATCACGGAAAGGACCGTAGAACGCTGAGGCGTATTTAGCGGAATAAGACAAGATCCCGACTTGCTCGTGTCCAGCTTCATCTAGAGCTCTTCGTATCGCGGCTACCTGACCGTCAATCATACCTGATGGGGCTACTAAATCTGCTCCGCTTTCTGCCTGTGAGACCGCGATGTCTGCGAGAGCTGCGAGCGTCGCATCATTGTCGACGTCCATCCGATCATCTAAGAGGCCACAGTGCCCGTGATCAGTGTACTCACACATGCATGTATCCGTTACCACAACGAGGTCTGGCATCTCCTCCTTAAGGGCTGTCACGGCACGCTGGATGACTCCTTCAGGATCATAGCTCCCACTTCCGATCGCGTCTTTCAAGTCCGGTATGCCAAATAGAATCACCGCACGGATACCCATCTCACTTGCAGAACACGCCCGTTCGATCATTCGGTCCACTGACTCTCTGAAGACCCCGGGCATCGATTCTACAGGCTCACTTTTCCTGCTGCCCTCCACAACGAACAGCGGAAGCATAAGGTCGTCAGTCGTTACCCGAGCCTCTTGAACGAGTGCTCGGAGCGCAGGACTACGACGCAGCCGACGCAGCCGATGAACCAGAGGAAGACCATCTGTTTGCTCTGCTGGCTCAGCCAACCTGTCTTGTTCGAATGATGTATCCATCATCTCCCAGCCTTACTTGTGAACTCACCAATGATTCCGCTCACGAGTCCCTCCATCGTGTGCTCCTCTGCTTCAACATTCACCTCTACACCCATCTCCCTAACTGCAGAGGATGTCAGGGGACCAATCGTCGCGATCATCACACCAACCGTTACATCTCGCCAGTCCGGGCCTAATTCAAGAAACCCCCTAACAGTTGAGGGGCTTGTAAACGTCAGCACATCCACGCCTCGCTTCAACTCTACAACTGCATTCTCTGGTGGCGGCTGAGTTACAGTCTGATATGTGATAACTTCATCGACTTCGGCACCACGTCTGGTCAGAGTTTCTCTTAGAGTTGGCTCTCCAATATCCCCCTTCATGACCAAGACCCTCTCATCCGCAACTGGGTTTAGAGTCTCAGCTAAGCACTCGGCGAGGTATTCGTCCGGAATATAAGCGACTGTCGCACCTTCAAGTTCTAGTGACCGTTTTGTCGCAGGTCCCACTGCTGCTAGGGAAATTTCCGCTAACCGATCTGTAGACATTCCGATCTCCAACATTCTCCGGAATAAACTTCGCACACTATTGGCGCTAGGAAAGACAACCCATCGGTAACCTTCAATCCGGGAAATCGCCTGGTCCATCTCTCCATAAGAAGCCGGGGGAACAACCTTGATCGTGGGACAAAGAATTGCCTGAGCCCCCTGGGCCTCGAGTCTGTCGGATAGCGACTGAGCTCTTTCGACTTGGCGAGTTACTACGATTCTCTTTCCCATCAAAGGGCCCTGTGCTGCATCGCGCATCACAGTAGATCTCTGGCTCCGGCGCTAAGCATATATTCTGCTAGCTTTTCCCCAAGTGCTTCGGGATCACCACCCTTTACCTCTGCCCTCAAAGAAGGGCCACCGTTATTGGATCCAACAAACCCGAGAAGCCTCAGTTGATCATACTCTCGCCAGGCATGAGCCCCTACTGGCAGAGCACATCCACCGCCCAAGCCTCTTAGAAATGCTCTCTCAGCACCTGACGTCACCCTAGCATCTGGATCGTCTAAGCTCTTTACCACTCGGTGCAGTTCGGAATCCTCATCCCGCATCTGCACTGCGAGTGCTCCTTGGCCCGGCGCTGGCGGAAATTCCTGAACGTCTAGTTTCTCACTAATCCGATCTTCCAGTCCAAGCCGTAATAAACCAGCTGTAGCCAGCACAACAGCGTCATACGTGCCCTCGTCTACCTTACGAATTCGGGTATCGACGTTGCCCCTGATTTCGACTACATCAAGGTCGGGCCGGTGGGACATCAACAACGCTGCACGGCGTGGGCTTCCAGTTCCTATCCGAGACCCACGGCCCAAGGACATCAAGGACGCACCAGAAGAGCTAACCAACGAATCACTTGAATCGTGCCGAAGAGGTATCGCTGCAACCGTTACCCCTACGGTCTCATCTACCGGCAAGTCCTTGAGAGAATGCACTGCGACATCAATGCGCCCCTCACCCAAAGCCGCTTCAAGTTCCGAGGTAAAGTGTCCCATACCCGGAAGACTCCCTAGGTCTTGATGCTCATCACCTCGGGTCTTGATTTCTACGAGCTCAACCAAGCAGTCAGGGGTTACGCTCCTAAGATGTTCTGAGACCCAGCGGGCCTGCCACATCGCCAGGATCGATCCACGCGTTCCCACGCGCACCCTATCGGAGGGCAAAAGCTTCTTACTCTGGTGGAGTGGGCTCGCCCGGATGACTCAAATCAAACAATTCGCTAACCGCATCCACAAGGTCTGTGTGGCGGCCGTTGAGCTCCTCCGCTCCGCGCAACCGCAGCATTGGTGTGTGAAACAACTTATTCACGATAGATCGAGTCAGGCGATCCACATCCTCTTGGCTAACGGGCCCGTCAACTGACCCAAGCCACCGCCCTACCTCATCATCTCTGATCTGCTCAGTGGTACGTCTTAGTTGAGTTATCAAGGTCTCCACTTCTGCGGATTCCGGACTACGTAGATTCGTGTCGACCACATTATCCACCACAGCTTCCGCGGGACCGACTTCCCCCAGCCGAAGAGACATGTGGCGGTCCAAGCGTGATTTAACGTCGTCGAGCGTAAGCAGGCGGATCCCCTCAAGTTCTGCTACGGCCGGGTCAACATCCCTGGGTATTGCGAGGTCAATGATCAGAAGCGGGCCCACTGTATCTTCTCTTTCTGCAAGAGATTGCCGGACAGCAGCTTCGCTTATGGTCGGCTCATCTGAGGTAGTTGCTGTAATCACTACACTTGCACTCTCCAGAAGCGAAGGGATCTGATCGAGTGCAGCTGTCTCAGCTCCTATTTCTGAGGCTATCTCACGTGCACGGTCAGCTGACCTATTGGCAACCGTAATCCTTGAAGCACCAGCTCGGCCAAGAGCTGAACACACCAGACTGCCCATCTTGCCCGCACCAACAACTACGATACTTCCCCCTTCGAGGTCACCCAATTCGTCTGTTGCAAGATCCAAAGCTACTGTACCCAAACTTGCAGAATGGCGGCCTAGTTCCGTTTCCTGTCGTACACGTCCACTGGCGCGAGCTGCTATCCGCCCGACGTCTCTTAGGGCACTTGCTTCACCATTCCAGCTGGAAGGTTTCACAAATGCACGCGCCACCTGCCCGCTAATTTGATGTTCACCTACAACAACGGAATCCAGGCCAGCAGCCACCCGGGCCAAGTGTCTTATGGCGTCTGCATCCCTCAGTTGGTAAGAGACGTCAGAGCAAACAGACTCTGCATGCACAAAAACTTCTCCGGCGATCAAACGGGCTGCCGCATCCTCATGGGCCGGGTCGACAACTGCGTAAATTTCAACCCGGTTGCACGTGGCCAACACTGTCATTTCCCTGATCGGTGGCTCTGAGCCGCCTTCCCAGGAGTCTTCAAATCGTCGACGTAATCGTTCCGCTCCACGCGCAAAAGATTCGAGGCGCTCCACGCTGGACGTATGATGGCTCGCACCCAGTACTAGAAGAGTGGCGCTGGTTTCTCTGGCAGGTGTCGTTTTGGGCATGGTCGGTAGGGTAAAGATTCCCGTGACTGGGCGACAGTTCCGCTCAACGCTTCCTGAAGCGTAAGCTTATGCCGCGAATCATGGGGCCGACGAGTCCGCCGACCGTACCGCCGATAACGCCGAGTGCAACGATCACGCCCCAATGTTCTAGAGGGTTTCCCCCTTCAGCCACGGCCTGTGTGGCCGTTACACCGGCAAAAGCAGCGAACGAGATTAAAGCACTCCAGAGCGTCCACTTCAAGTCCCCCTTGGATTCAAGATCCATTCGCACTCCCATTTGTACACCAGGCTCCTGGGTTACAGTTACAACCTCTTAAGAGTTCAGCCCCCGGGGAAACTAGTGCTGCTTCGACTAGATCTGCCATGAGTTCCAGCAGTGCTGTTGAATCATGAGGTACTGGAACCCGATAAAATTCTAATCCCTGGGACCTTGCTAGCTCAGATAGGTCATGATCCAGCTCCGATAGTGTTTCAGATTGTTCTTGTATGAAGCTGATTGGTACAACTACAACCCGATCCGCCTCCAAGCTAGGCATGAGTGTCTCATTATCGGGCTCTACCCAAGGGATAGGACGGTTTCCATGGTTTTGGTATCCGAGGACATACTTCACATCCCCAAGGGAATTGGCGATAGCAGAACACAAAGCTTCGACATAGTGCGTGTATGGTAGCTTCTCCAGATACTTGAGGGGGGTACCATGCGCGCTGAAGTAGAGGAGCGAACCAGGCTCGAGTAATTCCACTCCCACTCTTTGCGCATGCTCTCTGATTGCTACTTCCCAGATCCCAGCAAAATCTGGATGAGCGTGCCATCCACCAACAGCGACCACCTCGGCAAAGCTCTGCCGGGCTATTACCTCTCTAGAAAGCTCATCGAGAGAAGCTACCGTCGTCGAGCGCCCACACACT
>CAJWPN010000004.1:0-66836 GCA_913045345.1 uncultured Gemmatimonadales bacterium | reverse complement strand
CAAGATTATCACCAATATGCTGACCCGTGAACTGCCCAAAAGTCCGCCCACCGGCGCGACTAAGCTCAAACTGGACCTGCGATTGATTGAACTGAGGGTCACGGCCCGCAGTTGCTTCTTCTAGTCTGTCACCTGTTAGGAACGGGTCTTCCTCCAGTACCCATAAATATTTGTAGGTACGAGCGCCCCGACCCACGAGCTGCATGCCCCATTGCAGAGCTTGGTCACGAGGCAGCGCGCGCTGTACCTCATCCATATCGAGGAATAATTGAACTGTAGGTTCATCTTCAATGGCGATCAGATATGTTCCCGGAACGTCGCCGATATTGAGCAGCGATGAGAACGGTTGGAGATTATCGAGTGAGTCCTCCTCCGGCACCTCTTGAACGACTTCAGCTGTGTCCATCTGCTCTGCACTCACTACTGTGTCCCCACCACCAAACAGGAGGTCTACTATCTCTGGTTGGTCATCGGCGACAACGTCTCTTCCGAGAGCTCTGATCGAATCAATCCCGAGTGCCGCTACGACACTTCGGTCGATCCTACTCAACGCAGCTGTCATATCGGTCGTTGGCAAAACGAGCTTGAATTCTAGGAAAGCGTTTCGCTGAACGATTTCTTTTGCCCGATCTTCGTTGTCGATACCAGCGAGCTCGACGATCAGCCGCTCACCGCCGACCTTCTGAATGAGTGGTTCCTCCACACCAAATTCGTCGATGCGGGTCCGAATGATGCGATCGACCCTGTCGATCATGTCGGCCTTAGCCTCGACCGTCATGGTTCCCTCAGGATCATCCACCTCCAGCACCAAGTGCATACCACCCTGGAGATCAAGCCCGAGCTTAAGACCATTACTATATAGCAGCCAACCAAATAACGCGGTTAGTAAAACAATCGTTATAAGCCGGCTTCTTGGCGTCTTGAACATGAATTACCGCGGGCTCAAGAAAATGGCCCCTCGTGGGGGCTTTGCGGTCAGTCTGACCGCGTGTAGACGAGCCGTAAAGCTGCCGATGGTGTCCGAATGTGTCAATCGGACCTGAGCCACGCTCTTCCCCGGAAGAGGGTGGCGGGGCACTCCTCAAGACGGCACCTTGGACATCCAACGCACTCATGGAGGAAAGTGATGCGGCTCGCTGTAATAATGTTGGTTTTTGCTAACCCAACCCTCTTTCACCCGTCCCTAGCTTTAGGGCAAGCAAACACGAACGACTGGGATCTGCTCATTCATAGCGGCACCGTGATCGATGGTAGCGGGAGATCTGCCTTCCGGGCTGACGTGGCAATTCAAGGGGACCGGATCGTAACCGTATCAGAAACCAGCTTGGATCCAGATCGAGCTAGTCGTGTTATCGATGCTACTGGTATGGTTGTCAGCCCAGGATTTGTTGACCTCCACGCTCACCTTGATCCTCTCCTCCGCCTTCCGGGCTCAGAAAGTCATATCAGGCAAGGAGTGACAACCGCACTGGGTGGCCCCGACGGTGGTGGTCCTTGGCCCTTCGAGGCACACCTAGATGCGGTAGAAGAGATTTCGGTGGGAATGAACGTTGGGTTTCTAGTCGGGCACAATACGATTCGACGAACTGTGATGGGACTCGACAATCGTGCTCCAACCCCGCCTGAACTCGACCGTATGAAGAGTATGGTGGCTAAGGCAATGGAAGAGGGCGCTTGGGGTATTTCAACCGGACTGAAGTACCTCCCTGGCGCATTCTCAGAGCTCGAAGAGGTAATCGCACTTTCAGAGGTCGCAGGCAGAGAGGGAGGATTTTATACCTCACATCTCAGGGAAGAAGGACTTGGCCTTCTAGATGGTGTTGGCGAAGCACTCGAAATCGGGAAGCGCGCGAAGCTACCGATCGTGCTTACTCACCATAAGGTGGTCGGGCAGCCAATGTGGGGAGCATCAACCCGCACGCTCGCTATGGTTGACTCTGCTAGAGAAGCCGGCACTGATGCGATGATCGATCAATACCCGTATACCGCCAGCTACACAGGAATTGGGATCCTCATTCCAGCTTGGGCAATGGCGGGAGGAGATGCGGCCCTCCTAGCTCGAATGAATGACCCAACCTTAGCAGACAGCATTCTCGACGGGATTGCGTTCAATATCGTAAACGATCGGGGCGGCAATGACTTGCGTCGTGTTCAATTTGCTCTCGTAGGCTGGGATAGAACTCTGGAAGGCAAAACACTGCATGATTGGGCCCTAAGGGAAAATCTGCCTTCCACGCCAGAGACTGGAGCCAGACTTGTTATTGAAGCGGTGCGTCGAGGTGGAGCGAGCGCGATATTTCATGCCATGAGCGAAGAAGACGTAGAGAGAATTATGGCTCACCCTTTCACGATGATTGCGTCCGATGGCCGTCTTACCCAACCTGGCGAGGGCCACCCACATCCGCGCTGGTACGGTACTTTCCCTCGAGTTCTAGGTCATTACGCACGCGATAAAGAGACCATCTCTATGGTCGAAGCAGTTCGGAAAATGACGGCCTTGCCGGCGGAACGGCTCGGCCTCAACATGCGCGGTCAAATCCAAGAAGGATGGTTCGCAGATATCGTCGTGTTCAATCCAATAACGGTTGAGGACCAAGCAACATTCGAGGAGCCTCATCAGTATCCAGTCGGAATTGACTGGGTGGTTATCAACGGCCAAATCACGGTCGAAGAAAGTTCATTCAGAGATGTCAGAGCAGGACGAGTTCTCAGGCGAGATCTAAACTGACTCTGTCTGGCCTGAACCCCCAAGTCTGTGATAGTAGATCTGACCGAGATGCCAGCCCAAATGCCAAATCAAGTGTAACAGGAAGGTGCGCGAACGAATCCTTCCCATCCGCTCCGGTGCCTGCGCTGGGTAGGTCTGGTCTAGTATTGAATCATCCAGAGTCTCAAGCACGGCAGTAACTCTCAGCTTACAGGTGCGAACACACACAATAAGTTCGCTCCGGGTGACACACTCAGAGAATTCAGCCTCACGATCCCTGACGTAACCAGACTGCCCAAGACCCTCTGCTATGTAATGCATCAAGTTGCCACACACATGCAGTACGAGGTTGCCTGCGGAATTCTTTTAATTCCCCGAAACAGCCCACAGTTTTGACTCGTTCGAGTACTGCTCTATCTCACCTTCGAGTCGGTCCAATTCACGACTAAAGAGGGCTGCAAAATCCCTGCATTCCTGATTACTCATACACTCTGGCCCCAAACTTGTATCGGTATCACTCTGACAACCGGCAAGCTACCAGTCCCTCAAAACCGCGGCTATCTTTATTATGCATTGCCATACCACGCCGGATGCTGACTACAGTTTGTATCCAAAAAAGGCCCGCCCAGTATGACGTCGAGTCTCGATTTCCTTAAGGCCCTTCGTGGGACACTGAGTGAAGAACGCCTGGAACTGGATGTCCCACTCGCCCCTATGACGACCTTCAGGATTGGGGGGGCAGCAGACCTACTATACCGGGCACGCACCCCTAGTGAGTTGGCTGATGCGGTGCTCGCAGCGAAAGAAGCAGGCGTACCCTACTTCCTGTTGGGGAGAGGTGCGAACATCCTCTTCGGTGACAAGGGATTCCGCGGCCTGGTCATCCGAAGCGAGGTCGGGGGAATAGAGTTTCTTGACGACGTCACTGTTAAAGCAGGTGCAGGTGTAGAAACATTTCCGGATCTAATCGATGCAACGGTAACGCGGAATCTTGGCGGCCTGCATCATTTCGTCGGAATTCCGAGTACCGTCGGCGGTGCACTCTGGCAAAATCTTCATTTCCTTTCCCCCGCACCGAAGCGTGAGCGTACGCTGTTCATCGAAGAAGTTCTGGATTCAGCAGAAATCCTTACAGATGCAGGCGAACTCAAAACAGTGAACGTCGACTATTTCGAGTTCGGTTACGATGAAAGTATCCTGCAAACCAAAAGCGACATCGTATTATCGGCAACGTTCCGGCTAGAGGTCACCCCACTTGATGACCTCAGGCGCGTCATGCGTGAAAACCTTGAATGGCGGGACACAAGACATCCTGACCTTTGGCTTTACCCCTGCGTTGGTTCAATCTTCCGGAAAATCGATGGAATTGGGGCAGGTCGACTGATCGATGAGTGTGGACTTAAGGGGCTAACTCATGGGGCCGCTGGGATTTTTCATAAGCACGCAAATATCATCGTGAACCTTGGTGGTGCTACAGCTAACGAAGTTTGCTATCTGATTAATCTGGCGCGGGATACTGTCGCTCGTGAGACTGGCTACGAATTAGTCCAGGAGATCACCCTTGTGGGCGACTTCTAGTCCCTGCCTATATCAAATAACTCCAGCTGTTCTTTGACTAACCCGCGGTCGAGGGTCTAGACCCGCAAATTCTAGGACTGAGTAGAAAGTTGGCTCAGGGCCTGCGGATCAATCTCATGTCCACCTGAATAAATGAGTACCTGATAAGTAATCCCAGCACGCCTAAGCCGCTCTTCCTCTTTCATTGTGGATTCTTCGTCGAGCGCTGGGTCTTCGCTGCCCCTTACGATGACCAGCTCGGTATGCTTAAGGGCGCTACCCGCTAGCTCCATGTCTAAATCTGGAGGGAAATAATCTCCCCATAGAATCAACCGGTCTGGTCGAATCCTACCGAGAACAATCCATCGTGCAGCAGTGGCAACACCCTGAGAGAAACCAAGCACGGTTGTAGAAGAAACAAGACCGACACCTTCTGCTAAAGCATCTAGGTAGCGCACGTAGTCCTGGATCTCGAACTCCCGATCTTCACGAGTCATCCAGGTGGCACCAACCATGGACTCGGACCCGTGGCGCCCTGGTTCTGAACCCAGATAAAACCGACTTAGAGCCTCCGGGGCTACAACCATTCTCGAGTCATTAGCTAGAGTTCTGAAACGACTCAAGAATCTAGAAGCCGTCTGTCTATACCCGTGAAGCACGTACCAAAGCTCTCCTTCCTGGTCGCAGTGTCCCACTTGATAATACCGTGCCGTGCGGGTCACCTCTAAATGGTGCTCAGTCACCTCTGTCATACTAGCCTCTATAGGTCAGCTTCGTTATCACAATCAACTGATACGCTCATCTTTACTGGACGCGTTGCCGAACCAGTGCGTACCCCCGAAGATAAGCGCCTTCTCTAATAACCTTAACTTTCCCCTGGATGGCACAAACCCAAGAGTCTCCTGGCGCACAACTCCAAACCCTATGGATGCGCCTTTCGCCCTTCCCCGGAGGACGCTGGATCGTCAGCAAGATCCTGGGATGGAAAATACCCTACACTGGTGGACTTGGAGCAACAATTGTGACGCTCGAGCCAGGCCATGTGAAAGTTCAACTCCGTGAACGCCGGTCTGTTCGAAATCATCTTCAGTCAATTCACGCAATCGCACTCGCGAACTTGGGAGAACTGACCACTGGACTCGCCCTGGTAGGAGCACTACCCGAATCCATTCGCGGAATTCTCGTCGGCCTAAACGTCTCCTATACGAAAAAGGCTCGTGGTACTATCGAATCAGAGGCTATGTGTACAATCCCTGAGGTGTATGAGCCGATGGATTACCGGGTTAACGCGAAGATCCGTGATAGCTCTGGAGACATAGTAGCTGAAGTCCATGCACACTGGCGACTTGGTCCGGTCCCGGAGAAGAAAGATACCAAATGAGAAATGATACTCCCTTGACTCATCACGCGGGAATTCAGCTACCACTCATCTGTGGCCCGATGTATCCCTGTTCGAACCCAGAGCTTGTGGCTGCTGCCTCAGATGCAGGAGCGATTGGTGTGGTGCAGCCGTTGTCACTCACTTATGTCCATGGGCACGACTTTAGGGAAGGCCTCAGACTAATAAAGTCAATTACTGACCGCCCGATCGGGTTGAACGCACTCATTGAAGCCTCATCTAAGAGGTATCACAACAAGATGGTCGAGTGGATCGACATCGCTCTTGAGGAAGGCGTCCGTTTCTTTATTACATCCCTTGGCAAACCTCGCTGGGTCGTTGACCGCGTATCAGCTGCGGGAGGAGTGGTCTATCACGACATTACCGAACGCAAATGGGCACTAAAGGCTCTGGACTCTGGTGTCCAAGGCCTAATCGCGGTGAACAGGAGAGCGGGTGGCCATGCCGGGCCCCTAGCACAGGCACCCCTTCTTGAAGAGGTCAGCGATTTGGGCCTTCCTGTAGTATGTGCCGGAGGAATCGGTACACCGGAAGAATTCGTAGGGGCGCTCCGACTAGGATATGCTGGCGTACAAATGGGCACACGTTTCATCGCTACCACTGAATGTCGGGCAAGCACACCCTACAAGCAGTCCATTCTGGACGCTGAAGAAGATGACATAGTTCTTACTGAGCGACTAAGTGGTATCCCTGTGGCTGTGATCAACACTCCCTATGTGCAGCGTCGAGGCACTAAGTCAGGCTTCCTAGCACGCTGGATGCTCCGAGGTCCAAGAACAAAACACATTATGCGGACGATTTACGCCTTAAAATCTACATTCGAACTCAAGCGTACTTCACTTGATGAACAAGGCACTAAGGACTACTGGCAAGCCGGTTGCTCAGTATCCGGAATCGATGAAATCCTTTCAGCTCGTGAAGTCGTAAAGCGTTGTGCCGATGCACTCGCGGCTGCGCCCTGATAATGGAGGTACAATGAATAAGCTCAAGATGCTTGCCCTTTTGATTGGACTTCTGGGACTCATATCCCCGGATGTCATCGCTGCTCAAGAAAATGGCCTGAAAATCTATATCTCAGCAGATATGGAGGGACTGGTCGGTGCAGTGACCTCTGATCAACTCGGGCCTAGCGGTTTCGAATATCAGAGGTTTCGCCAAATCATGACCAATGAGGTAAACGCTGCTATCGAAGCAGCTAGAGAGATGGGCGCTACGGAAATTCTCATTTCTGATTCTCATGGGAATGGAGAGAACCTCCTCATCGAACAGCTGCCGGATGACATCCAACTCATCCGTTCCTGGCCTCGCCCGCTGATGATGATGGAAGGTATCGATGAAACCTTTGATGCTGTGATCTTTATCGGATATCACTCTAGTACAACGAACACCGAGGGAGTTCGAGCGCACACTATTTCAAGCGCTAACCTTACAGCCATTCGGCTGAACGGCGTCGAAATGCTCGAGGCTAGTATCAACGCTGC
The DNA here is from genome assembly GCA_913045345.1 of uncultured Gemmatimonadales bacterium. Lineage (GTDB taxonomy): Bacteria > Gemmatimonadota > Gemmatimonadetes > Longimicrobiales > Gaopeijiaceae > UBA1142. Next base: position 59,692 of record CAJWPN010000004.1, on the reverse strand, counting down.
TATTGCAGGAGATTTTGGAGTCCCTGTAGTGATGATTTCGGGAGACGACGCGGTTGTTGAAGAGGCCCAGCGTGTAGTGGGAGACATGGAAGGAGCTGTCGTCAAATGGGCTCTTGGTTTTCACTCAGCCCGCACGCTTATGCCTGAAGCGGCCTACCAAGTCATTCGTAACCATGTCAGGGCAGCACTCAGCCGTGTGGAGGATTTCGAGCCGTATATCTTGGAAGCCCCTATTGAACTCGAGATCTCATTCAAAAACTATTTACCAGCTGAAGTTATGGCCTATCTCCCTAATGTTGATCGGGTGGACGCTCATACGATCCGTTTTATAGGCAATGACATGACCGAGGTTAGTAAGTTCATAGCGTTCACTACACGTTACGCTGTCGACATTACGCCCTAATAATGCCCAAGAGATTACTGGTCTGGTTGTTCAATCTATTCCAGGGAACACCGGGAACGGACTATTCACCCGCAGGAAAAGACCAGAGAAGGAAAGGATTAGGGCTTAATTAATCGTTCACTAGCCCTGACCGCATTCTAGTCCTCTGTATGGCTTTCCCTACTCACTTCGTGTTCGTCCGGCTGTGAGCGACCACTCAATCCGATATTTGGATATATCCATGCAACAGTCGCCGAAATCGGCACTCCAAGAATCAAACCAGTGAGTAATATACGGGGAAAAAGGTCGGGCAGCGCCAACATTCGCGATACCATTGAGGCACTCAGAAAGACTATCAATGACCCAACAGCATAGCTCAAAAGAACTACGATGACCCTTCTGAGTTTTACCTTGCTCACCTTGGTAACTCTGCTAGGAATCTTACTAAAGTAGATGCCAGGCCCACCTGGTCCTCTACATAGGGAAAATGTCCGCTTTCGAGCACAACCAGTGATCCGGAAGGGAGTGCATCTGCAAGGGCTCGCGACATTGCTACGGGCGGAATGTCATAACGACCATGTACAACTAGTGTGGGAACTTCAATCTCAGAAAGTTTGCTCCACCAATCGATTGTCTCTAGGTCATCTTCAAGGAGTCTCGCTACTTCCTGACCGTTTTGAGCAGTCCTAACAGAAAAGTTCAACTCTAGCTCATCGATCAACCCCCTATCCCGGAACATGCCCCTGAAAGATATGCGATAAGCTTGGCTAACAGTCGCAGGATCCCGAGCCTGGAAACCTTCAGAAGCTCTTAGTCTCTCTAACTCGATAATATCTTGCTCGCTCTGAGCAGCAGATTGCCGTGTTGCGGTAGCACCTGAAAATCTCTTACCGGGCTCTACCGGGTTCATTAAAACAATCCCATTCACATTAAGCGGATACTTACTGGCGTAGCCTAATGCGATCAAGGCTCCGAACGAGTGGGCAAGTAATGTGATCTTCTCATACTCAAGGGTCTGCCTGAGAAGGTCGACATCGTCTACAAATGCGTCGAGGCTTACAACATCTGGGGCTAGTGTAGCCTCGGACCGTCCTGTGCCTCGTTGATCGTAGTACACGAGAGCATTTCGACTAGAAAGTATATCAAGGCCGGGCTGAAGATAATTATGGTCCAACCCTGGTCCGCCATGAATAATGACTATCGGAGCACCGGACCCAATCACTTCATAGAAGATCCGCCCATCCTCCAGACTCAGAAGTCCTTGCCTGGATGTTTGCGCTGAAAGAAAAACAGCTGACAAAGTCACTGCCATGAATGTCAGCCACATGGCTCGGCATGGTATCAACCAACGCCCTTCTATCAAGTCGGCATCCTTGCCGGATCCTGAGTACCAAAAGGTGGCGCCTGCCCTTGCTGGCCTACACTCCCATCTTTAGTCAATCCAGACTCCTCACCATGAAGGAAATGGAGCCTTAAGAAACTCGTCAGTTCATCAACCAGAGAGTACATGACCGGGACTAAAATCAGGGTAAGAAATGTAGCGAACAAAATCCCTGCGATGATGGCCACACACATAGAACCCCACCAAGCGACCTGTTCTCCTCCCCAATAGAATTCTGGATCCAAAGCTCCGTAGAATCCGAAGAAGTCGAAGTTCAATCCGATGGCAAGAGGTACCAAACCCAAAGCTGTAGTTAATGCGGTGAGAACTACCGGACGCAAGCGAGTTTTTCCGCCTGTCACGAGCGCATCCGAAAGATCCATGCCATCTCGCTTCCGCAGGACATCGATATAGTCGATCAAAATTATCGCGTTGTTTACCACAATCCCTGCAAGTGAGATGATGCCCACACCCGTATTGATAATCCCAAACGGCATCCGGAAGATCATAAGTCCCAGCAGCACACCAATCGTAGACATGATCACTGAAGTCAGGATGATGACGGGCTTAACGATAGAGTTGAACTGACTAATGAGAATGAACCCTATCAGCATCAATGCGGTGAGGAACGCACCACCCAGAAATGCTTGTGCTTCATCCTGCTCCTCGGACTGTCCTGTATAACGCATGGTATACCCAGGAGGAAGGCTGCCCTCAAACTGAGTCAGTGTTTCTTGTACCTCTTCCATAACCGCATTATTCGTATAGCCAGCTGCCACATCTGAAGTGATCGTTGCCATCCGTTCCTGATCTTTTCGGCGAATCGCACCTGCCCCGCCCTCAACACTCCAGGTAGCCATCGATACTAGTGGAATTTGGACTCCACCCTCTGCCATCACTGTAAGTTCGCGGAGACCCTCCAACTCATTACGGTATGGGTCTGCGAGCCTAACTATGATGTCGTATTCATCGTTACCAGTTCGATATTTAGCTGCTTCAGTACCGTTGATAGCACCACGGATAGCATTCCCTACCCTTGAAGTATTCAAGTCGTAGAGAGCCGCCTTTTCTCGATCTATCGCTACAGCTAGCTCTGGGCGTGCTTCATCAAGATCACTCTCCAGACCAACTAATTTTGGGTATACCGGAGCACCTTCAAGGATACCCAGTAGTTCATCGGATAACTCTCTAAGTTCATCAGGATTCTCCCCGGAAATCTCTATGCTAACCGGTATTCCCGATGGTGGACCCTCTACGATCTTATCAACTGTTACCTTGGCGCCAGCTATTTGCGTACCAATTGTTGCCTGCATTTCAGCCAAGGTCTCGAAAGCATCACGTTCTCGATCTTGAAAGTCGACTAAGGACACGCTTAAACGACCGCCCTCCGGGCCTGTTGGACCACCTCCTCTCGGGTTGCCACCACCTCGACCGCCCCCACTACCGGTAACGGAAACAACCGAGACCCAATCTGCACGTCCACCAACCTTATTGAGTTCTTGCTCGAGTTCACGAACAAATTCGTCAGTCACCTCTGCTCGTGTTCCCACAGGTGTTTCAATCTGAACCACCATTTCCCCTGGAGGCATCGACTCTGGGAAGAATTCCGTGCCCAATCCGAATAACCCATAGCCGACACCAGTCACCACGAAGACGGCAGAAGTACCAGCTAGCATGGTACCGCGGTGTGATAACGCCCACCTTAGTTGGCGCTCATACGCTTGCATTACATTCGGTAGGAAGTCGTCCTGAAAGCGCCGAGCTAACCTTTTCAGGATGAAGCGATAAAGCCCCCACAGAACTGCCATAGTGATTGATAGCAGCACCGCAGAAAGTGGATTCACACCGAAAAAGACAAACACTAAGGCTGCTAGGGTCGCACCAATTAATGTCCAACGCATAGCATGCCGCATCGGCCTGCGTGGCACACCATCAAGCTGCATGAACATGGCGCTCAGCGTTGGAATGATGACGATGGCTACGAAAAGAGAGCTGGTTAGTGTGATAATCAGTGTCTTAGGGAGATAGCCCATGAAGTCACCTATCTCACCAGGCCAAAATAGTAGCGGTGTGAAAGCTGCTAACGTGGTCGCTGTCGCCGCGATAATCGGTCCGGCAACCTCTCCTGTTGCCTTCTTCGCAGCCAATGTCCGATCCCACCCATCTTCCAGGAATCGGTAAATATTCTCGACAACGACGATGGCGTTATCGACAAGCATACCAAGGGCAAGAATCAGGCTGAACAACACAATCATGTTCATCGAAATGCCCAGGATATTGAGCATCATGAACGAGAGAAACATTGACGCAGGAATTGAGATAGCGACGAATACTGAAGTCCCTGCCCCAAGGAAGAAAAGGAGTATAGCTACGATCAAAATCAGTCCTGAAACAATGTTGTTTTCAAGGCTGGACACCATTACATCAATTTCCTCGGACATATCCGAAGTAAATGTGACGTTGGTAGTGGGTGGAAAGAGTGCTTCCATCGCTGCGACTTCTCTCTTCACTCCTTCAGCGGTTTCGATGATGTTCTCACCGGAGCGCTTGATGACATCAAGCGTGATAACTGCGACACCATCCATGCGAGCGAAATTCTCCCGCTCAGCAAAACCAAAATCTACGGTTGCCACATCCCTGACGTAGATCGGCCGCCCTTCTTCGATAAGGACAACGATATCCTCTATTAAAGTGGGTTCATCAAATTCCCCATCTACACGTATCAGATATTTAGTATCACCAACATCTATAGAGCCGCCTGGAATATTTACGTTCTCATTCCGGATCGCGTCGATTACATCGTTGAGCGCGATGCCATAGAATTGCAGTTTTCCGAGGTCGACATCCACCTTGACTTCCCGTTCTAACCCACCACGGAGATCCGCTCTTAAGACCGGAGGCAGCGCCTCTATTCGATCCTGCAATTCCTCAGCTAATTCCTTCAAACGCACTAGTCCATATTCACCAGCCAAATTGACCTGCATCACCGGCATTTCTGAGAAATTGAACTCAAGAATCGAGGGTTCTTCGGCATCCTCAGGCAAATCTGATTTCGCTAGATCTACCTTCTCTCTGACCTTTTGTAACGCGTCATCGATATCGATAGATGCCTCAAACTCTGCCACTATGCTTGAGTAACCTTCTACCGATGTGGACGACAATTCTTTGATTTCGCTGATTGTGGAGAGCTCTTCCTCCAACACCCGAGTTACTTGGCTTTCGACGTCACCCGGGGACACACCTCTGTAGACCGTATTGACCGCAAGCATCGATATCGGAATCTGCGGAAAAGACTCTTTGGGAGTTGCCTGGTAGGACAAAGCGCCCATAACACCAATGATCAGCAATAATATGACGACAGAAGTTCTGTGGTCGATTGCAAAGCTCGTCGGGAAGAACTCTTTATATCGTTCTATGGAGTTGGATCCGGCTCTACTTACATCGGGTTTACTCACTCCCATTCTTTGACGCGTTTTCTTGTCTTCTTTCACGCCTCTACTGCCTCCCTCCGACAATGTTTACCCTGTCACCATCCGCTACAGATTTCTGACCTACCACAATCAACTGTTCCCCGGGTTTGATCCCTGATTCGATGACTACAAGATTGCGGCGAGCTGGCCCTAGAATGATCGAGCGGACTTCAGCCACTGACCCTTCATTTCGCTCAGCTATTACAAACACGACGTAACCATCCTCAACTCGCACCAGGACGTCTTGGGGCACGACAATTGCCTCCTCAACTTCCCGTCGAGTCACCGCCATATTAGCGACCATCTCAGGTTTAATACGTCTACTGGGATTGGACACCATGACCTCAATGGGAAACGTACGATTTCGAGGGTTCACGGTAGAGCCCACATAATGGATCGGAGCAGTAAATCGCTCGCCAGCAAATACATCAAAATCGAGGGCAGCCTCAGCTCCGACCCAAACATCCGGGACGTATCTTTCCGGCACACCTGCAACCACCCTGACCGGATCAAGATCAATAAGGCGTCCCACTGATTGTCCCGGCGCTACCATCGATCCAATTTCTACATGGCGCTCATCCCAAACACCTGAAAACGGGGCCCGGATCGTTGTCCGAGCTAAGCGTTCCTCAAGACCCTTGAGCGCAGCCATGCTCTGCTCCGCACCAAACCGAGCCTCCAGATACGCGATCTCAGAGCCTATTCGATCTTCTTCCCATAGTCTCTTGCGCCTCTCCCATGTCTGTCCTGCTAGCTCTGCGACAGCCCGAGCCTGCTCCACTTGGGCAGCGAGTACACGATCGTCGATCTTGGCAAGTGCCGCGCCACTTTCAACTTGTACGCCCTTATCAACGAAGATTTCTCGGATCACTCCACTTTCTTCAGCGGAGACCATCACGTCTTGATTGGCCACAGCTGTAGCCGTCAACCTGATCTCTTCTACAAAGTTCTCGGTCTCGATCCGTGCTACCTCGACATTGATGATGCGAACGAATTCGTCAGAATCCATTCTATCGATCCCGTCTGCCTGAGCCGTTCCACATCCACTAATAGCAAGTACGGCCAGCAGAGATAAGATTCCTCGCTTCTTATTGTCCGAGTTCTTCATGGTAGTTCGTAATCCTCTCGACCTGTTTGGATTGCGTCTTGGTCAACAAGTGGAACTAATCCTGTTGCTTCATCTAGCTGAGCGCGTGCGACGAGATAATCGAAAACTGCCTGTGCGTAGTTAAATTCACTTTGACGCAGCGCTACCTCGGCATCTATAAGCTCAAACTGGCTTCCGAGTCCTTCTTGATATTGTGCACTCGCTATCTCAAACCCTCTAGTTGCCTGCTGCACCGCCAGTCTTTGAGCCCGGGCTCGTGACAGTGATTCTGTAGACAACTCCACGAGGCTCTTCACCTGTGCCTGCGCCATATCTCGCCCGCGTTGTGATTGGATCTCAGCGGATCGCAGCGCTGCTTGCCTCTGATCAATTCGAGACACACGTCTGAATCCCTGGAATACCGGCACACTCACCCTGACTCCGACAATGCGAGAGTAAGCCCTCTGGCCATCACCACGGGCGAAGAAATTCGGACTCCCATTATCCTGAGCATTTATGATATAGTTGCCGAATAATGTCACCTCTGGCAGGTAGCTAGCCTGCTCTAATCTGACCTCAGTTTGTCTTAAATCACGATTTAGCTCTAGCTGCCTAAGGTCAGATCTCAATTCACCTGCCATCTGAACAGCTCGATCCGACAGCTCTACGTTTCCTTCTTGAAATCCCATGAATTCTAAGATCTCACGGTTAGCAGGGTCATTATTTTCAAGATTGTCCAGATCCATATTGGCCAGCGAACCCCTGACCTCAATCGCGTCTTGTTCGGATACGTCTAGCTCAATCGCCAACTGTCGACGGACTTCACGAACGCTATTCTCTGCTCGCCGGAGATTTGGCTCCAGATTTGCTAGCTCGACCTCAAGCCGCAGTAAATCGTAATCCGAAGCCAGCCCAGCCTCGTTCCTCACTCTTGTTTCACGCACTGACTCGCGCACCCGTCGCACAGAGTTCTCTGTTAGCCGCAGCTGTTCCCTCAATAGAAGGAGCTGGTAGTACGATAGACGCACCCGAGTCGCAACTGCATGAGACTGGCCACGGACCGCCTCTTCTTGGAGTTGCTCAAAACGTGACGCAGCCCCTAATCCCACTAAGACCGAAGGACGTAGAATCGGCTGTTCGACGGATAGAGTCGAGGCCCATTGATTGTCGGCGCCGAAGCGAACAGGAAGATAGTCGTCTGCCCCAGCTGAAGGATCAAAAATCGACGCGGGAAGGAAATTGACAGTAGGGGAGATATTTCTCGAGTAGCTGGCGTTCAAATCTATGCGCGGGTAGACCTCGCTCCATGCCTCTGATACACGTTCCTCTGCTTCCGTTAGTCCTAAACGAGCAGCCACGACATCGGGGTTCACTCCTAGCGCAGTTCGAACAGCGTCCTCTATCCCGAAAACTACTCGGTTAACTTGCGCTTCAACCTTAGCTGAACCCGGTCCCACTCCTAAGACCAAGCACATCGGAATCATGCCCAGAACGTTCTTCCAGGATTGTATCCGTATCATTATTTCCTCTTCCTGTTGGATCTCATACCTGAGGCACTGTTTGATCTTCCATATAGAGTTCCTCCAATTGGCCTACGAAGCTGGAGGTAGCAAATCCGCTCATCATTCGAGCACCTGATTTCTCGAATAGTGATTGGAATTCCTCCCGATCCATCGGGAAGAAACCTTGGTGGTAAAGGAGAATCATCCCATGCGCATGCGCCCACATCGTTAATGCGGTTTGGAGTGGATCAGCCTCCTTCAGGATACCGACCTGCATACACTCCCGAACTCGGTCTATCCAAAACTGGTGGACTCCCCATCCCATTGCTTCTATGTCATCCGGAAGTTCCTTCATCCCAAGGCGTTCCGGGCTAGAAAACATGATCTTATACCAACGGGGATGTTCAAGCGCGAAATCCAGATACCCTTCACCGGCTTGGAAGAAACGCTCTATAGGTGTGGACGCCTGCAGGGCCCGGTATACGTATCCCTGGTAAGCCTGGTACGCTTCTCTCACAACATCAGCGAGCACCTTTTCTTTACCGTCATAGTGTCGGTAAAGGGCCGGAGCCGTAACACCAACATTCTTGGCGAGCTTTCTCATCGAGAAACCGGGTAACCCAGTCTCTAGATAAAGCTCACACGCGCATGCAAGTATCCTTTCTCGTTGAGCAGGCATGTGAACACTGTAAACATAATCTCATATATGGTCAATAATTCGTTACAGTAAGAGGATAACGCCGTTTAGTGGAAAAAGGTGCAATGGCAATCACCCACCTATTCAGTGCCCTACACAAGGGGGTAATGAAGGCTTATTTCAGTCCCTGACCTCGACCTTCGCACTAAGTATGAAGTCATCCTGAGTTATCCGGTCCACAACATCCATTCCCTCAACAACCCTTCCGAACACGGTATACCCACCGTCTAAGTGCGGGAGCATCGTGTGCGCGATGAAGAATTGGGAGCCTTCAGTATCTTTACCGAGCCTGGCCATACCCACAGATCCTCTATGGAAAGGTATGCCGTTTAGTTCGGTTGTGATCTCAAATCCTGGACCACCCATGCCAAGAAGTCCCTCCACATCCCCTCCCTGAACTACAAAATTCGGGATGACCCTGTGAAAGGACACATTGTCATAACGCCCTTCTTCACTAAGTCTGGCAATCGTTTGAACTGTATGGGGTGCGTGCTCCGTGAACATCCTGATCCTAATTCGTCCTCGAGTTGTCTCAGTCACTAACTCAGGAGTTTCACCAAGTCCTCTCAAATATCTCCAGTCGATTTGGGTCGGATCATAGCTTGGCTGTGCAGGCAACACCTCGGGAGCCACTTCCACGTCATCATCAACTTGGATATCAACAATTGACACCTCTCCTGTCAGGCGCTGGAGCTCCCAAGCTGCAGCCTGCCTTATCGGACCACTCGGGTGTCGCAATGCTTCTCGAAGAATTAGGTGAGCATCCGGATCACCAGTGATCGCTATCAAACCCAAAATCTCGACAGCATCTCGGATCTCTGATTCAGCTGAAACTTTCCGGTAGACTTCACCTAAGACTCCGGCACTGCCAAGTTCACCAAAGAATGGGTCAGTAAGCATCTCTAACCCGGTCCGGTAGACGCCAGCATCGTCGCTCTGTACCGCGCCCGAGAACAGGTCGAAATAGATTTGCCTGAACTCAGGATTCTGCCTATCCCTGGGCCAACGTCTCGCCAAAGCCTGAACCACGGCGGTATTAACTTCTGGATAAGAGGATTGAGCTGCTTCACTAAGCCTCTGGAGTGACTCAATCCCACTGATTTGGCTAAGGGCACTCACTCCTGCCTTCCAACTTATCAAATCATCCGGCTGTAATGAGTCGAGCCAACCAAATACGAATGGTCCTTCATTTTGCCGACCTAATAGCTGTAAAAGTGGTTCGGTTACACTCACGCGTCGTAGATCAGAATCAATCCAACTCTTAATACGCGTAATGATTTCAGGAGAGTGATCTCCCCTCGCAATACCAATAGCAGCCCTAGCAGCTACATGCTCAGAAGGGTCATCAAGGCTATTCAGTAGAACCTCGAGCACATCCGGTTGAGATTCTCTTCCAGCCAGTCCTGCTATAGCTTCGGCTCGTGCACGCCAATCCTGGGCTGCACCAGCCCATCGGATTAGCCGTTCGATATCTGAATCATCTCCTAGCCGACCAAGAGCCACAATAAGATGAAGGGCAGCGGGATCATCTTCCGCAAAGAGATCTAGGACCCCCCGAAGACGTGAGACTCTGGATGACCAGAGCGATGGGTCTGTTTCACGTCCAAAGTAGTATGCTGCGGCAACCCTGATATCAGCATTGGAATCATCCAAATTACTGAATAGCAAGTCTCGACTTTCTTCATCATTAACGTTGGAGACTGCCCCACTCACTGCGAGTGCAAAAACTCTCAGGGGCTCTTCATCAGCTAGCACATCAGCCGCGAGCAATGCCTCAGATGCCGATACCGACCCGACCTTACCTAGAGCTTCTAGAATACGGTATCTGACATCTCGCTCTGATTCTTGCGAAAGAGCATCTACTAGAACTGGGACTGAAGACTCAGTGTTGAGTTGGCCAATCGCGAAAACGATGTCCCGTCGCACTGCAACATTTTCCTCATTCTCTAACTGGGAAGCCAGGATTGAAAATGTCGCGGGCTCCTGAATAGATCCAAGAGCGAATGCCGCTCGAGCTCTCAGGCTAGGGTCTGTTGCCAAAAGCATTTCAGCTAGACCCAGCGTGTTTCGTTCTACTTGGAGATCAACAATAGCTTGAAGTTCCGGGGTTCGAAGCAACCCATCCCCGGTGCGCATGAATACTGCATCGTCCCCTTCGATTGTTGAAGTGCCAATCTGGCACCCCAAACAGAAATAAAGAGTGATGAGAACCAATGGGCCTCGGCACAAGCTGGCCATGCTATACCCGCCTAATCCTTGAGCATTACTTAGAGGTCTAACTTTCTGTTTATCCCTAATCCTAATCAGGGACCGGGCATTTTGTCCCCAAATAGCAACATTGTCTAGAAACTAGAATGGCATGAAGTCTAAGTAAGCATCGAGCATTACAGAGGATAGACGGAAGTGTCTCAGATTCCAGGATGCATCCAAATGGATCAGTTGATCGAGAACTGACAAGCCAGACCCAACTGAAAACAGAGTCCCGTGATCATCTGTCTCCTTGTCAAAACGATCGTCATAAGGCGCCCAAGCCCCATCCGAAAAAAGGGAAACGTCCCCAAAAAAGAAGGACCTAGCGACTTCTCCTCGAATACGGGCAAACCTTACTCCTCCAAGAACTCGCGGCGGATAGCCACGCAGTGTGCTTGGTCCACCAAGATACCAGCCACGCTGTATTGGAAGATTCCCAACACTTGTGCCAACCCCACCTTCTAAGCTAATCCGCATGTCACGTACAATCGGGATATCCAAACTGCCAATTAAGCCCACACGAGCGTATTCCTTAGTCCCTGCCCCACCCTCTAAGGACACCAGAGTTTGACCTTGAGGAAGGAGAGGGTCTGAGCCCCATTTTGAGACAACCTCTATTGAGCTTCCCAGAAACCATCCAATGTCCACTCCTATATTGGGCCGCCACTCTGGAGCCTCATTTATAAGGCCCCAGATAGTAAAGTCCGACTCGATCTTTGCAGGGCGGTGATACTCGCCAAATACACGAATCCGAAGAGAGTTCTGCTCTATTGAGGAACGTGACCATTCCAGAGACACGCCAGACTGTCGGTAGTAGTCACCATCATCCCGTCCGGCGACTAACGCAGTTATCGAATTCCCAAGCTTTAGATGTCCAGCGCGCTCATCAAGCGCATTGAGCTCATGGAACCCACTGAACGCGATCCTGTTTTGCAGCGTTTCACGGGTAAAGTCTAATCTCAAGTTGGGCTTCAAGTTCGCTAGCCCGAGACTAGCCCTCCCCGTGACCGAAATTGGGCCCAGTGGACTTTGTGGCCGAAATTGGACTCGAACGCCTGGTGAGAATCCTTCTACTCTGTTGTATCTGAGGAGATCTGGACGTTGGAAAACCCATCTGATCGTCCTCGGGACACCTGAAACTTCTTCTATTGAGCGCCAATTATCGCTGAATGTAACTGAGCCCTCAGGTGAATAAATCGGGACTATACAGCACAAGATAAACTTCAGTGTTGCGGCACTCATCAAGTTCCTCGCGGTACACCTATCTAGTTATTCTAGAGATTACTATGTCACTGAACCGTGATTTAGCTCACCTACGAAAGCAGTAACCTTGTTCCTAGGATACTAACGTATCCTAGCATCACTTCGAATCACCAAATTGGGAGTTCTCAGTCAGTGGATGGATTGAGCTTTAAGCCAGCACCATTCCGCGCTGCCCGCTGGGCGCGAGGATGTCACGCACAAACAATCCTGGCCAGAATATTGAGATCTGCAAATGGGCCACCATATCGTCGCGAACGGGTGGAGACACCTGACGGTGATTTCCTCGACTTGGATTGGGGATCAGAACCTTCATTAGATTCGCCAATTGTACTGGTACTGCACGGCCTTGAGGGTTCCAGCTCTAGGCGGTATATCCGGAATATCTGTCGGGAGCTTTTCGTTCAGGGTATATGGCCTGTCGCTCTGAACTTCAGAGGTTGTAGCGGAGAACCCAACCGGAAGCCTCGTTACTACCACTCTGGCGAGACCAGTGACCCTGGATTTGTGCTCGAAATTCTTCGTCACCGCTTCCCGGACAGGCCCATCGGGGCTCTTGGTTTCTCGCTCGGAGGAAATGTACTTCTCAAGCTCCTGGGTGAAGAATCTTTTAACGTCCGGGAGAAGCTTGATTCAGCAGTAGCGATTTCAGTCCCCTATGATCTCGCCGCTGGCTCTCAACTTCTCGAACAGTCTCAGATGGGGCGCTTTTATGCTGCTTATTTTCTTCGATCACTAAAGCGTAAAGTCCGTCTAAAGCAAAAACTTCTGAGACCCATCATTGACCTGAAAGCCGTGCTAAACTCCCGAACAATTTGGGAATTCGATGATGTTGCTACCGCACCATTGAATGGATTCGAGAGTGCAGCTGCTTACTATGCAGAATCCAGTAGCTGCAAGTTCTTGGGAGATATCGCTGTTCCTACACTCTTAATTCACGCCGAAGACGACCCTTTCTTACCAGCCCATGCTATACCGAGAGCAGAAGCATCAAACAACCCGATAATCCAACTTGTGATGAATCCGGTTGGCGGACACGTGGGATTTCTCGAAGGAACACCTACAAAACCATCATTCTGGGCAGAAGTAGAGGGTGCACGCTTTCTTGCAGAGCACTTAAATGGTGCTACTCGGCAATCCCAATCTGACTAAGCAGTCACCTGATCTCGAAAGAACACTCGCCCATGCCACATAGCTGAAGCCGGGCGCTCGAGATCCCCAGCACGTAGGTCATGAATTCTTGTAAGACTAGTATCAAATACTTTAGTCGCCAAAGTGACTGTTCCAGCTTCAGCGAGTGCCCTGAACTGAGATCTAGATACACTTCGAATGTCAGTCCCCTCTCGATACCAAACCGGCGTGTGGTCGATCAATGAAATTCCAATACCTGAACCAAGTGTACGAAGTTGGTTCACGAGAGCGTCAATAGAACATCCAGAGGGTAATTCAGAGTCGACGTCTACACCTACGATCAAGAACTGGCTGTCTCGAAGTTCTCCCGCACAACGGAGAGGGACCCCATGAGCCTTCCAATCATCTAAGAAGGAGTGGATTGTCTCAATGAAAACCTCAGCCTCTCGACCCGAGAGAGTTCGACTGCATGGGAAAATCCATAGCCGCCCGTGGTCCGGTAACTCCTCAAATGGGATTCGTGCCATCTTCAGATATCTGCGCTAACCCGTTCACTCGCAGCCGTAGTATCAGAAGGGGCACCCTTATCTAAGAGGATCGCCATCCAACGAAGATCTTCTGTGTTCTCTAATAGAATCTTGACACCAACAGTCAGCGGTACTGATAGAAGAGCACCTAAGGGGCCCCACGCCCATCCCCAAAAGAGGAGGGATAGGATAACAACGAGTGTCGAAAGCCCTAAGCTTCGACCCATCCATCTTGGCTCGATGATGTTACCAACAATTATGTTTACAGCGATATATCCACCGGCCACGAGAATCACGTGAAGGAGCGCTCCGAATTTAATGACACTCAATAAAATCGCCGGAATCGCCGCAATAATCGAGCCGACCGTCGGTACATAGTTGAGTAAGAATGCGATCATCCCGAGTAAAACCGGGAAATCAAGATCCAATGCGTATGCCCAGATTCCTAATACCAATCCTGTGGCCAGGGATACTACGGTTTTTATACCTAGATAGGACTGGATCTCAGTTGCGATCTTTGTAATCCGGTCTTTATCTCCACCACGTGAACCAAAGATGTAGCGGAATTTCTTCGGGAAAACCGTAGCTTCGCTGAGCATAAAGGCCATGATTAGAAATACGAGAAATGTGGTGGAAAGAAATTGAGCAATACGCCCGATAGTTCCTCGAGCGATATCCACCACTGCTCCGGGGTCAATTATACTGAGCGTCAAATAGTCACTTATCTCAATACCAGTCGAATTCTCCAGCCAAGCCATTAACTGGCCCCAACGCTCCTGAAGATCGAAGACGTACTGATCAAGCTTATCTTGCAATTCAGCAACCGACGGACTCGCAAGCAGTATGAATAGGCCAATCGCAGCTGCATTGACCAAAACGGTAATAAGCGTGGCGAGACCCGACGGAATACGACGATTTACTAGCCACGCCATGACCGGCAAGCTTAATACAGCCAAGAAAAGAGCAAGTGCTGAAGGAAGCAGTATCGGAGCAGCAAACTGTAAGCCGTAGACTATCACGACCAAGCAAGCCAGAATGAACAAAAATCTGGCTCCTGGTTTCTTTTCTAACTCGTTAAAGATCATGTTTGATAAGATACATCTGGCTGGACGTCGAGGGCAGGACGCGTGCCAAAGATATCTGATAAAGAGGGACTGGTGCCATGCTATTTCAGTTCCGTCAGGTTAATCCGCTACAAGTATAATAGGATGATGGATAAGCGACCCCCCGAAGAAATCATGGTCCCAAAGTCTGATGAAGCCCTACTCGCGCAGTGCCGGGTGGAGACCTTTCGTGCCGGTGGGCCAGGAGGACAGCATCAGAATAAGACGGAAACGGCTGTCCGGATCGTGCATCTACCGACCGGAATTAGCTCAGTAGCCCGCGATGAGAGGAGTCAACTTCGGAACCGACATCTAGCAATTACTCGTTTACGAGAAAAACTCGAGGCTCATAACAAAACGCCAGAAACCCGTCGCCGAACCATGATTCCCAAAAGAGAGAAAAAGAGGCGACTCGAGCGTAAACGTCAGCGTAGTCAAACCAAAAAACTTCGTAAAAAGCCCGGTCCAGACCTGGAATAGCCCGTACCAAATAGATTCGGTCTCTGAATGGGCTTAACAAGACCTCCTGAGAGAACACCCCAGGAGGCCAGTGATTACAAGACTCTTTTTCAAGTGGGCCCGGAAGGACTTGAACCTTCGACCTGCCGATTATGAGTCGGATGCTCTAACCAACTGAGCTACGGGCCCATTTGCTACACTCACTAGAAGATACCTTCGCACGACAACCAGCGCAGGACGTCAAAGATCCCATAAATACGAATCATATCTAGGTCTATGATTGTTCGAGGCTAGCTTCCATCCTTTGATTGATTAACGCTTGCCTCTCTCTGATAAGGTTCTAAGAGCCTTCTTCTCAGATTCAGCCAGGTCTCTCCACTCCCCTACTGGTAGTTCCCCGAGTTTTATCGGCCCAAAACGGATCCTTACGAGCCTGAGAACACCGTGACCGACAGCATTCAGCATTCGTCGCACCTCACGTTTTCGACCCTCCGTTAGAACTACCTCAATTGTTGTCCTGAACTCTTCCCTTTTCAGCACATCAAGTGAACTAAATCTTGCCACTCCATCTTCTAGTTGGACCCCTCGAAGCAACACAGCACACTTAGACTGCGCTAGTGTACCCGTTACAACTACTCTATAAACTCGTTCGACCTGTCGACTCGGATGCTGAATACCGTGAGCTACATCACCGTCATTAGTCAGAATCAAAAGTCCTTCACTCTCGCGATCTAAGCGCCCAACATAACGCAGGGCTGAGCACTCCTCTGGAAGCACATCATAGACCGTTAGCCCACCATGTGGATCCTTACGTGTCGTGAGTACACCAGTAGGTTTATGGAAAGCGATCCATCGTAACGCGGTGAGTTCCAGCACATCATCGTCTACCTGGACGGTGTCTCGCCCCGGGACTATCCGCGTCCCTAATTCAGCTACCAATTCTCCATTCACACGAACTCGACCATCTAGCATCAACGCCTCAGCCTGACGACGCGAAGCCCGGCCACATCGGGAAATGTATTTCTGGAGGCGAATACCTTCAGTCACTGCGCTATCAGAGCACTACGTCTTGGGCAGACTCATCCACAGAGTTATCGGGTTGTTTTTCTTCAAGATCATCACTCAGATCTGGCATCTCAGGAATCTCTTCCTTCTCTGCGTTACCCTCACCTTCCTCAAGTGGCATCCGGTCTTTGAGAATGATCGGCAATTCATCGGGGCGTGGAAGGTCATCTAGCGAGGCAAACCCGAAATGCTCTTGAAAACGTTGTGTGGTACCGTACAGAAGAGGCCGACCCAGGCCTTCACCTCTTCCTACAATATCGATCAAGCTTCGATCCTGAAGAGTACGGATCACCCCTGAAGAGTTCACACCTCTGATGTACTCGATCTCTATTCTTCCAATCGGCTGACGGTAAGCAATAATTGCAAGCGTCTCTAGTGAAGGTCCCGAGAGTCGGTTGGGTCTTGGGACATTGTCAAAACGTTCTAAATAAGGTGCAAACTCTGGGCGTGTCAGGATTTGGTAACCCTCAGCAATCTCAGTCAGATGAAAGGCGCGCTGTGTGTCATCATACTCCGCCTTAAGCATCTGGAGTGCCTCTTCCACCTGATCTTCATCCAAACGCTCATCCGCCCTAGCAATCTCGTCTGCTGTCAGAGGGGCATCCGACGCGAATAAGACAGCCTCAACTATTTGGGGTGTATTCATGAATCAACCTCTACGACTTCAAGATCTGCGCTGACCTCATCTTCATCCTCTTCACGCCGGTAGAACCAAAGTTCAGAAAAAGGTTGGGACTGTCTTAGAAAAAGCACACGCCTACGTGTGAGCTCCAAACCGGCAAGAAAAGTCATGACACCATGCATAGTGTCCCCGAAGCCCTTCAGGAGGCGACTGAATTCAATGCCCGACTGATCTTGTAGTCGGTCTAAAATCAAGGCGACCTTTTCATGCATAGAGATTGTGCGTGTGGTAACCCTATGTAGTCCCTGCCTAGGTGTTGGCATCTCCACACCAAGCGCCGCAGTAAAAACGTCCGCCCATGTTGTCTCGAGTGGCATTTCCTGATGAAGAAGCTTTGGTCGAGCCGGGATGAATCCCTTTGAGAAACGTCGTGCGCGATCCGCCTCAGATGTTCTCATACGTTGTGATATTTCCCGGATCTGCTCGTACTCAAGAAGCCGGCGTACTAACTCTGCTCTAGGATCTTCATCCTCATCGTCTCCTTCCCGAGGCAAGAGCATCTGAGCCTTAATCCGTATGAGCGTGGCAGCTGTTTCTAGAAATTCACCAGCGCTGTCTAAGTCTTCCGCGTCTAGCCCCTCTATCGCCTTTAGAAATTGGTCGGTAATCCGGGCCACAGGAATATCAAATACATCAATATCCTGAGTTCGAATCAGATGCAGCAGCAGATCTAGTGGGCCTTGAAAGCGCTCAATCTCAACAAGGAAGAAATCGTCGCGAACGATGGCACCTTCTGCGAATCTTAGATCCATAAGCGGATGAAGGCGTCGGCTTGATTCAAGAAGAACTCCACTGGCCACATGATGTATGTGAATAGGTCCCTACGGAAGAAAAGCAGAGCCATCAATAGAGGCAATCCATAGCGACCCACTTGGGCATATAAAACTGCTACCGGCCTCGGAAGTACATGAAAAAGAACATGTGATCCGTCCAGAGGTGGGATCGGGATCAGATTAAAGAAGGCGAGAACGAGATTGATTAAGATCCCATACCAGGCCATTTCGAATAATGTCTCTGAGAAACCACTGGGAGGTGACCCAGTCAAGCTAGTCACCTTAAGAACTATAGCCGCTGTAAGAGTCGAAAATATTGCCAATCCGAAATTGGATACGATCCCAGCCAAAGAAACACGGATGTCTCCCCATACCGGACTCCTATATTTCTCCGGATTGACAGGGACTGGCTTTGCCCAACCAAACAGGAACCCGATGGGGAGCCAGTATAGCACGAACGGAACGATGAACGATCCAACTGGATCAAGGTGAGAGATCGGATTCAGCGTGATCCTGCCAAGCTGTTCCGCTGTGTCGTCTCCTTCACGTCGGGCCTGCCACGCATGTGCGACCTCATGCACGACAACTGAGAAAATGAGTACTGCAATGATAAGGATTGCTTGCATGTGGTAACTAACCTAACTACTCAATGCCCGTTGATCCTGTCCCGAGTCGTTCCTAGCTTTGCTCGCTAAGAACTGAAAGGCGTATTCCGCCTCGAGGAACAGATGCCAAATATCAAGAGTGCGAAAAAGCGGATGCAGTTGAGCGCTAAGGCCCGACTGAGGAATCGGTCGGAGCGTGCCAAAATACGCACAGCTATAAAGGAAGTCCGTGGTACTACCTCCGCCAAAGACGCCCAAGAACAGCTCCGTGGTGCAGTTAAGATCTTGGATCGAGCTGCGACTAAGCGGCTGATCCATCCGAACCGTGTTGCACGAGTGAAGAGTCAGCTTGAAAGGCACGCGAGGTCACTCACTTCGAAGTGATCTCGACAGAAGTGTGGTAGCAGATCAGCTGAAATAGCGTACCCGACTTCTCTAGTTTCTTTGTTTCAGACTGATCCCAAAAAGTAGCAGAGTCCCCACCCCTCATCGTTTCCAAACAGTGCGACCACCTACAATCGTCCGATGGGGAGCTCCCTTAAGCTCACGCCCGACAAATGGAGTGTTTTGACTCTTCGATCGGAACGTGCTTGGGTCCACAGTCCAGCTCAGGTTTGGATCAATCACTGTCACATCTCCTACCGCACCCTCCGAGAGTGTGCCTCCGGGAAGGCCAAATGCCCTGGCTGGCCCACAACTCATACGGTCGATCATAGTCGCAACATCAATTACTCCCTCACCTACGATGTCTGTCATGATGATTCCTACGGCTGTTTCTAACCCCACCAGACCATTCGGAGCATCTTCGAAAGCTGATTCTTTTTCATCGTAATGGTGGGGGGCATGGTCTGTCGCTATAACGTCGAGCGAACCGTCACTTAATCCTACTCGGACAGCAGCCACATCTTTTTCTGTCCTGAGTGGTGGATTCATTTTCGCGTCAGTCCTATACCCCTCAACTGCTTCCTCCGTAAGGACCAGGTGGTGCGGGGATGCCTCAGCTGTCACGGTCACGCCCCGAGCTTTCGCCTGTCGAATAGCGTCCACCCCGAACTCTGTAGAAATATGTTGAAGATGTATATGGCCACCGGTGAGCTCGGCTAGCAAAAGGTCCCGAACGATGTGGATCTCTTCCGCTGCATTCGGCTTGCCCGCCAGACCCAGACGCGTGGATACTATACTCTCATTCATGTGGCGTCCCGCGGATAGACCGAGGTCTTCTGGATGGTCAGCGACAGGGATATCGAATGCCTGGGCATACTCAAGTGCAAGCCGCATCAGCCCAGAGTTCATAACGGGATTTCCATCGTCAGTGATAGCCACTGCGCCAGCGTCCACCATCTCTCCGATGGGTGCCAGGTTTTTCCCTGCTCTCTGCACCGAGATACATCCTACTGGATAGACCCTGGCTGCTTGAGCCTTCCGGCCTTCGGCCACAACGAACCCAACTGCGGCAGGATCGTCAATCGGTGGATCCGTATTCGGCATAGCGCATACCGCGGTGTAACCACCAGCTACAGCCGCTTGAACACCAGTCGCGATCGTCTCTTTATGTTCCTCTCCCGGTTCACGTAAATGGACATGTACGTCTATCAGCCCCGGCGACACGATGAAGCCAGAGCAATCCATGACATCTGCATCTTCTGGGGCGGAGATGTCCTTCCCAATTGAAGCGACGATCCCGCCTACTAGTAGGAGATCAAGTACTTCATCTAAACCCTGACTCGGATCAACTACCCGTCCGCTCTTGAGAAGTACTTTTGTACTCATGATCCTGTCTCTGCCTTCGCTGCTTCAGCACTACCAGGTTGCCCACCAGCTAGTAGGTAGAGAACTGCCATCCGAACAGCTACACCGTTGGTAACTTGGTTAAGGATCACTGAGTGCGATCCGTCAGCAACGTCAGAGTCGATTTCCACACCACGATTCATAGGACCCGGATGCAGAATCAATAAATCCTGTGGAGCAAGCTCTAGCTTCCGAGCTGTCACACCCCAGATCCTATTGTATTCGCGAAGGCTAGGCACATACCCATCTTCCATGCGTTCAAGCTGTAGTCGCAAGACGTTAAGCACATCTGCCCATTCGATGGCCTCTTCAACCCTCTTGAACACCTGAACGCCAAGATCACCGATAGCAGAAGGTAGGAGCGTTTTAGGTGCGCATACCGCGACTTCTGCACCAAGCTTCAAAAGTCCGTAGATATTCGAGCGGGCAACACGCGAATGCAGAATATCACCTACTAAACAAACTTTCAGACCCTGTATTCGGTCGCAGTGGTCACGAATCGTTAATAGGTCTAATAGACCTTGGGTCGGGTGCTCGTGCCGTCCATCTCCAGCATTTATAACGTTTGATGGAATCCGATCTGCGAGGAACCTAGCCGCCCCAGAAGACCCATGACGCATGACAACCATATCGATACGCATGGCCTCTAGGTTTCGTGCAGTATCAACCAGCGTCTCTCCTTTGATCACCGAAGAGCCTGCTGCTGAGATATTGACTGTGTCAGCGCTGAGACGCTTCTCCGCAAACTCAAATGAAACTATAGTCCTAGTTGATGCTTCGAAGAATAGGTTGACGATCGTCTTACCACGGAGGACTGGGACCTTCTTGATCCGTCGTTCTGAGATCTCCTTGAATGGTTCCGCTGTATCAAGAATCATCAGAATCTGTTCCTGAGATAGTGACTCTAGACCAACAAGGTCCTTCCCCAACGCAGGGACTGCTGACGAGGCCACCGCAGGACTCATACGGCTCCCGGATTCATGGTTACGACCTCAACACCGAGAGCACCATCAATTTCAGGAACATGGACTTCGACGCTTTGGGTTTCCAGTAACTCGACACGCTGACCTACAGTATCCGGTTGGATCGGCAGTTCCCGGCCTCCTCGATCGACTAGAACACATAAGTGAATGAACTTAGGACGCCCCCAGTCCATGAGTTCATTTAGGGCCGCGCGTATCGTCCTTCCGGTATGCAGAACGTCGTCAACGAGGACGACCTTCTGTCCGTCTATCCCCCTGGAAGGCAACTTCGATTCGCCTACTATAGGTCGCGGCCCAACCACCATAAGGTCGTCTCGATACAGGGTTATATCTATAAACCCTGCCTCAAGTATAACTCCCTGAGTCCGTTCAATCTCTGAGACTAACAAAGCCGCGATTTGTGTTCCGCGGCGCTGAATGCCCATCAGGACAAGACCGTCTGTACCCTCATTGACCTCAACGATCTCGCTGGCCATTCGAGCAACCGCTCCATGGACGTCAGATTCGTCCATCACTCGGGTGCGGTTGTTTTTATCCATTTTGCGCTGTCCGGTGAGGACCTATCGAAGCCCTCAGTCGATCGTTCGCGGCGAAAAGTTCGACATTCATCGCTAATCGGTCAACGACCAACCAGGGTTATGCTGCATACTTTGTCATCAGGCTATAGAATTCCCCATGATAAATTTTCCATCTTTCTCAAATGCGTAATTGAGAGATAGTTAAGCATTCGGCTTCTTACCCGAACCACTATTACATGCCCTTATCAAGACTACTAGCTGCCCTGTGCATCCTTTTGCTTCCTGCAAATATGGGCGCACAAGAGCTTTTGGATCCTCCTTCAGTTCTCCTTACCGATGTCCCATTTGAATTGACCCTGCAAGGTGCAAATCAAGCTTCGACGCAGTATGAAGTTCGAAGCGCGGACGGCGTAATCTTGGCCGAAGGTACAATCTTGCCTGAAGGTGTTTTAGTGGTGACAGGCCTTGAGATAAGATCTGCGGAGCAACTTCCCCTTGAAGTACTCATCGGTGACCACTCGGACGAACTGGACCCAACCCTCATCCCCGGTTGGTTTTCAGTATTGCCTCCGGTGCTAGCAATCCTGCTGGCACTGATTTTTCGAGAGGTGATCACCGCACTTTTTGCAGGTGTGTGGCTTGGTGCTTTAGCGGTCGCGGGATTTAATCCCCTAAAGGGTACAGGCCGACTGATAGACCAATTCGTAGTCCCTGCACTCACTGATGCCGATCATGTCGCTATTCTCGTCTTCTCACTCCTGCTAGGAGGTATGGTAGGAATCGTAGCTCGCAACGGTGGAACCATGGGCATCGTTGAGAGCGTCACACCCTTCGCTCGTAATGCCAAACGAGGAAAGATCGCTACCTGGGCAGCCGGCCTAGCAATTTTCTTTGACGACTATGCGAATACGCTGATCGTTGGTAATACAATGAGACCGATTACTGATCGGCTTAGGATATCACGAGAGAAGCTTGCTTATCTAGTAGACTCTACAGCTGCCCCTGTTGCGGCACTGGTGCCCATATCGACTTGGGTCGGTTATGAAATCAGCCTTATTTCGGATGGGCTACGAATCGCAGCTGAGCAGAATCCTAATGGGGCTGAGATAATTCTTTCACAAAACCCATTCGACATATTCCTCCAGACCATCCCATTCCTGTTCTATCCGCTACTCGCGTTGCTCTTTGTACTCATGACATCAGTGATGAATCGTGATTTTGGCCCGATGGCAGAAGCAGAATTTCGAGCGGCAACCAAAGGTGAACTTCATAGGCCAGGCGCAACTCTTGCTACTGATACCTCTTCAGACCTAATGAATCCGAAGGAAGGCGTAACCTATAGATGGTGGAACGCCGCTATTCCTGTGCTAACAGTGATTGTGGTTGTTCTAGCCGGGCTCTACACAACCGGACGCTCAAGCGTTGGCCCAGATGCTCCCCTGAGAGCGGTGTTCGCCGAAGCTGACCCGTTTTCTACTCTGTTGTGGGGATCACTGGCTGGATGTCTGATTGCTATTTTCATCTCAATTGGACAAAGGACGCTAAACATGCATGAATGCATTGATGCATGGCTCGCAGGTATGAAGGCGATGATGATCGCGATGATCATATTGACCCTGGCTTGGTCAATCGGATCCGTCACAGAAGAAATAGGCACCGCGCAGTACTTGTCCTTGCTGTTATCGGACCGTATCCCACTGCAGCTAATGCCATTGATTGTCTTCGTTACTTGTGCAGTAATGGCTTTTGCTACCGGAACCTCCTGGGGGACGATGGCAATCATGCTCCCCGTTGTAATCCCCCTCACGATCTCTATGGGTGGGGTGGCCACATATCCCGGCGGCGAGCAAGTCGAAATTCTCTTGGGAGTAACGGCATCCGTCCTAGCTGGTGCAATTTTCGGAGATCATTGCTCGCCTATATCAGACACTACTGTGCTCTCATCCACGGCATCCGCCTGTGACCATATGGATCACGTCCGGACCCAACTACCCTATGCGGTCCTCGTGGGACTCGTCGCGATGGTATTAGGGAATGTTGGCACTGCATATGGGTTGCCCCCATGGGCGGCATTACTTGGGGGTGTTTCCCTGCTATTCCTGTTTCTTCGATTCCGTGGCAGAGTAGTCTCAGTAGCGGATTAGGCATACAAGCCTAAAAGCGATCCAAAACATCATCGCAGACTTTGGAAGAACACCCTGAGTAATTCTGTAGATTCCTGGGCACGTACCCCAGAGGTGAGTTCACAACGATGATTCAATCTTGGTTCCTGAAGGAGGTTTTCAAGGGAACCCGCCATTCCTGCCTTCGGATCTGACGCAGCATATACTACCCGAGGAATCCTAGACAGAACAATCGCCCCAGCACACATAGCGCAAGGCTCTAGGGTCACATAGAGCGTGGTGTCTAGGAGCCTCCAGTCTCCCTGTACCATAGAAGCCGAACGAATTGTGAGAAGTTCTGCATGCGAGGTGGCATCAGCATCAGCCACAGTTCGGTTATGAGCCTCAGCCAATACCTCTGTTCCACGAACCAATACTGCTCCGACCGGAACTTCGTCAGCAGAAGCAGCAATCTTCGCTAACTCAAGGGCACGCCCCATCCAAATCTGGTGGTCATCAGAGTGTTCCACGGCGGAATGACTAGGCAGGGGCAATCGCGGGTCGCTAATGTTGTGTCAAATTGACCTTGGACCCGTTGTCCATCCTTCTGAATAGGCCGATAACACGTCCCAGCAAGTCTAGTGTCTTGGGTTCTATGAGCCCCTCATTCTTCCCCGGCTGCAGTGCCTCAAGCTTAGTCCTGGCTCCCGACTCAATACAACGGTAGTAGGAAATTCCTTCACCAAGATCAGCAGCGATAATCGCTCCAGTCTCTAATCCCTCTATGCTAGCTGGTGAAATAAGGATGTGATCCCCTTCTTCAACACCGAGTAAAGCAAGGTCATTAACAGCAGCGATAACTATGAAAGACCCTTCGTCTCCACCCATCCTGCGGTCAACCGAAAGGTGAAGTTTCGCATCCTCAATACGGAATCCAGAAACAGTCTCCGGGACCCGATCAAAACAGGGGACAGAGACAGTCTGAGTATTGAGATCAATCCCGAGTATTTTCACCCCTCTTGAGCGGGATGGGTCTCGTTCAAGAAAACCCTTGTCGGCAAGAACCTGAAGGTGTTCCGACACGGTCTTTGTACTCTTGATTCCGAAACGTCTCCCGATTTCGCGGATCGAGGGCTGATAGGTATTAGACCGGAGGTACTGGACCATGAAATCCAGGATTTCCCTCTCTAGTTCAGGGAGTGACTCTGCCCGTGGTTCTTGGGCATCAGTTTGAGGTTGGGAAATCGATTCTGAGCGGGCCAATATAGGATCTCTGAAGAGCAGTGAATTAGCCCAAATCCTGGCTTGAGGGCGGTCCTAATGTGCGCCTCTGAAGAGTGTCAGGAAAGACCTTCGCAAAAGGTTTGAGCAAGCCTGATCATGATCCATACTCTCTCAACAGCATTCTTGCTAGGAATACGAGAGCACACTTCTGATCGAGTTATCGGATAACGGCATAATATACCGCAACGGTTATCCTTCCAGTTTCTTTAAAAGCAACTCCCTAGCCACCTTCGGATCAGCCGCTCCGTTCGTCCCCTTCATTACTTCCCCAACAAACATACCGATTAGTCCTGATTTACCTGCCCGGTATTCAATGACCTTCTCAGGCCATGCTGTAAGAACCTCTTCAATGACACTCTCAAGCGCAGTGAGGTCAGAAACTTTCTCGAGTCCCATCTGTATAATGAGTTGGTCTGGATTACCACCCTCTTCCATCATGCGTGCGAGGACATCCTTGCCGGCCCTGCGTGAGATTCGATCCGCAGCAACAAGAGCAACAAGCTGACCCAAAGCTTCTCCATCAAACGCAAGATCTTTCAAGCTGCGTACTCCCAGCAAACCTCTCAG
Organism: uncultured Gemmatimonadales bacterium; assembly: GCA_913045345.1. Taxonomy (GTDB): domain Bacteria; phylum Gemmatimonadota; class Gemmatimonadetes; order Longimicrobiales; family Gaopeijiaceae; genus UBA1142. The sequence goes on along the minus strand of CAJWPN010000004.1, from coordinate 34,076 downwards.
GTCTGTCGTTAACCAACCTGCGACCTCAGCAGGCTCATCATATACGGCAAGGGCTTTATCAAAAAACTCTGAGACCTCGGGAGAGGCGGTCAGCAAATCTGCCTGCTCCCAAGTCAGTCCCAACTCATTACCGTAGCGATCGAAGCAAGCCATGAGTTGGGGATCGGCTGCACGTGCCGCCTTTCGCGATTCATTTACCTTTGGGGTCTCAGGCTTTATGGGTTCATTCACAACCTTTTCGGAGCCACTCTTGCTTCTCGTAACCTTAGGGCCTGATTTGGCTGTACTACGGCTCCAGCTGTCTTTCAACGAAACTATCCGATTAAAGATCAGCTCTTCACCTAGTCCATCGATTGGATCCTTCCAGAAATAACCAGTTCGCTCGAACTGGTAGCGCGTACCAGGCAAGCTATCTCTGACAGATGGCTCTACTTTAGCCTCCTTAAAAACCCTCAAAGAGTCCGGATTTATCCGGGAAATGATGTCCTCGCCTTCATCTGAATCAGTCTCTGGAATCTCTAGAAAGAGATGATCATACAGCCGAATCTCCGCGGTCAGAGCATGTGCGGCAGATACCCACTGGATCGTGCCCTTAACCTTTCGACCAACCACTCCCTTCCCGCCACGACTCTCTGAATCATGAGAACACTGTAATTCGACTAACCGGCCAGCTTCATCGCGGATGATCTTCTCACACCGTATCACGTACGCATGCCGCAGCCTAACCTCTCCGCCGGGTACAAGCCGCCTAAAACCTGATGGTGGATCTTCTTCAAAATCTGTCCGTTCGATAAGAAGCTCATTCGAAAACGGCACCATCCGAGTTCCGTCCCGTGGCACATCATGCGGGAAATATGGAGCCTCGAATTCTTCAACCTGATCATTCGGGTAATCAGTCAGTACAATTTTGATTGGGTCTAGGACCGCCATCACCCGAGGTGCGGACTGATTAAGTACCTCTCGGATGGCATAGTCAAGCTTGCCAATATCCACCACTGACTGTGCCTTAGCGACCCCGATCATTTCACAAAAAAGTCTGATTGCCTCAGGCGGTACACCTCTCCGACGAATACCCCTGACAGTAGATAGCCTTGGATCATCCCAACCACTTACGACTCCTGCCTCAACAAGTGGAATAATCCTCCGTTTCGATAGGACAGCATGTTCGAGATCTAGACGAGCGAACTCATACTGATGAGTCCTAGGCTCCTCAAATCCTACATTGTCTAGAACCCAATCGTACAACTCCCGATTGTTTTCAAACTCGAGCGTACATATCGAATGGGTCACGTCTTCAAACGCATCCTCGAGACAGTGTGCGTAGTCGTACATAGGATAGATGCACCACTCATCCCCTTGCCTGTAATGGGTTGCGTGCCGGATCCGGTATAGCACGGGATCTCGCATCAGCATGTTCGAGGACTCTAGATCAATCTTAGCGCGTAGTACGTGCTCCCCGCCTTCGAATTCTCCTTCTCGCATGCGATGAAAGAGATCCAGATTTTCATCCACTGTACGATCACGATACCGGCCCGGTGTACCAGCTTTGGTTACCGTGCCCCGCCCTTCACGTATCTCCTCTTCGCTCTCTGAGTCAACGTATGCTAAACCCTTCTCAATCAGGATGACCGCAGAATCATACATTCGTTCAAAATAGTCTGACGCAAAGTAGAGGTTTTCACCCCAGTCGAAGCCCAGCCATCGGATGTCTTCCTGAAAACCAAGGACAAACTCTTCATTCTCACCCTCAGGATTCGTGTCGTCGTAGCGAAGATGGCACACACCTCCAAATTCCTTCGCAATCCCAAAGTTGAGGCACACCGATTTTGCATGACCGATGTGCATGAAGCCATTTGGTTCAGGGGGGAAGCGTGTAACTACGCGACCACCGTAGCGTCCGTTTTCGGTATCCTCCGCCACGATTTGGCGGATAAAATCCGTGCCAGGCTTAGGGCTAGCCACTTCTCTACTCATTTCGATGGAATCATAGCATAAGCTCGCCAGAGTCAGTCGTGCACTCTGCGTGTGCACAAAAAAACGGGGGCCCGCCGGCCCCCGTCTATCTCTATAAGACCGATGTATCTATCAGGGACCGCCGCCGCCTCTCCCGCCTCTGGGTTTAGCAGTGCGACCAGTAGATGATCCCCCACTAGCTGATCCTGTGCTGGTATCCGCGCCTGAGGATCCTCCTACCGATTGATCTGGGCCTCTAAAAGAGCCCCGATCACCAGCGCCATACCCCCGGCCATTATACACACGGCCACCAGTTTCAGGATTGAATTCTCTCCGGTTCACAATCACTTCAGTCGGCCTATAGTAACCACCATAATAGGAACCCGAGTAGTAACCCTGGTAGCCATAACCGTAGAGAGATCCGTAGGAATATCGACTGTATGGGCTGTAGCCGTAGTATGAATACGGACCGTAGCCATAGTTATAGAAAGGGCTCCTAGAGTACATACCATAACCGTAAATAGAACGCACCGTTCGCGGCGCATCAAAAGCCCTCTGTTCACCGCCCATCGGAACTCCAGCTTCACCAGCGATCGCAAACGTTTCCGGATAGGAAACCGCAACCACAACGTCGATGATGCTCTCAGAAACCCCTGCATCAGCTAGTCTCACCAGAGCATCTGCATCAATCGCAAAACGCTCACCACGCCCAGCTACCCAAGCTTCCACAGCCTTAGTGTCCACTCGCTCAGCGGCTTCCATAATATCTTCAAGCCAGATATTGCGGGCTGCGTACATCCGCGCTGCCTGGAGAGCCATCCCCATATCTGCTGTGAAGTACTCACTGTCTTCGACACCCTCCTGCAGCATGCGTTCAGGACCCACCAAACGGTAACGCTGTACCCAAGCCACCTGTTCTCCACCTACGTCCATCGAGCGAACGTCAATCCACTGGGTCAACGAAACTAAAGACATAATTCCAGTTGCCGTGCGAGCAACCTCCTCCCCACATATGAACTCAGATCTTGTGAATACTCTACGCCCATCCCGAGAGAACCCGGCAGAATCCCAACCCTCACAGCCCTCTATACTTCTCGGGTGGCTGGCTCCATCCGCCACCAGTAAGTCACTCGTACGTACTTCACCAGCCGATACTGTGTAGAGTTCGACACCGTCATCAGTTGGTTCGACGCATAGGATCCCATCGGTGGCACCCTGTCCGGTCGGTTCCCAACACCCTACAAAGGGCAACCAACGTCCATCCATTTCCTGTGCCAGACCCGGAGTGCTCGTAGCCAAAACCATTACGGAAGCAACTGCGAAGAGTGGGAGTGTCCGGAAAGAGAAGCGGGATAATGTCATTACTCTAATCCTTTCCCGATCAGAATCGGGCCCCAATACTCACGGTGAACTGTATACCGGCTAGATCCATCTTATCAAAATCTACAAAATCACGACCAAGTTCGCCTCTTCCCCAGCGATAGCGTCCTTCTGTCGTAAGAAACAGACTCTTATTTAGTGAGATATCCATCCCCGCGAAAGCATGAGCCTGTAATGCAGTACCGCGACTCATGAAACGATCGTAGAAGATATCAAGGGTTTCAAAGTCCACGAAATCACCGACTTGCTCAAAATTGTACCAGATGACACCACCGCCAGCGCCTATAAATGGCGCTAACCGCTTCGGGATCCAAGCAAATCGTCCAATCTGTCGCCCTCGATCACTCAAGTAATATCTGGCGCTGACCGTCACCGGAGTTGTGGAAAAAATCGTTTCCTGTTCAATGGGCAGATCATCTCCGTCTACCCAGTCTCGAAATTCGGAGGGGAGAGAAATTTCTGCATGACCAACCCCAAGTACTAAATGGAGACGATCTGCTAGTTGTATAGCAGCTTCACCACCAAGATAGCTTCTATGAAAATCACTCTTCTCGAGCGTAAGCTGTTCTTCGGTAAAGTCGAAGATGTCACTCTTCGCATTTGGGATCGAGTACCCCAAGCTGAACGCGAACGAGACTTTTGGTGTTTCGAATAGAAACCCGTCACCGCCCCGCCCAGATTGTGCAAAAGAAATCTCGGGGACGGTAAGCGCTGCGCTGAGGGCGACAAGGCCACAACAAAGCTTATGTAACTCGTGCTTTTTCATTATCTCGGCCCTCCGATGTCATCCCACCTGCAAGGACAACTATATCTTAGCGCAAGGCTTATGCCACAAAACTCAACCCTAAAGAATGCCTAGCTTACGCTAATTTCTATATCGTTTAGCCCAGTAACACAATATTCGCTGGACATGAGCGTCACCCCTAGGGGACATCTCACTCCTGACCTGACCCATAGGTCTCTTTGACATAATCAAACAGTATTTCCTTGAACTCTTCCACGAGTCCTTCACCCTTAAGGGTTATGGAGTGCTCGCCATCGATATACACCGGCGCTTTCGGCTCTTCAAACGTGCCCGGTAGCGATATCCCGATGTTCGCATGCTTCGACTCACCCGGACCATTCACCACACAACCCATTACAGCAACGTCCATTTCTTCCACACCCGGATAGGAACTGCGCCACTGAGGTATCATTTCTTGGATATACTCTGTGATCTCCTCAGCCATTTCCTGAAAAAACGTACTCGTAGTCCGCCCACAGCCGGGACAGGAGGTCACCTGAGGTTCGAAATGCCGAATTCCGAGTGACTGGAGAACTTGCTGTGCCACTCGTACTTCCTCAGCGCGGTCCCCGCCTGGTTTCGGGGTTAGTGAAACACGAATCGTATCCCCAATTCCATCAAGGAGGAGTGGGGCTAGCCCAGCGGTAGTAGCGACAATCCCCTTAGCTCCCAACCCGGCCTCAGTTAGCCCCAGGTGGAGTGGATAGTCACACCGAGCTGACAGCATGCGATACACAGAAACCAAATCCCGTACTGATGAAACCTTCGTCGAGATAACGATCTGATCATGCCTTAAGCCGTTCTGCTCAGCTAAGTCTGCCGAACGAAGCGCGCTTTGTACCATCGCCTCCAGAACAACTTCACCACCATCTCTTGGTGATTGTCCGCTGGCGTTCTCATCCATCAGTTCTGTGAGAAGTCTTTGGTCGAGCGAGCCCCAGTTCACCCCTATGCGAACAGGTTTGTCGTGTTCAACCGCGACCTCGATGATCTGAGTGAAATTCTTGTCGCGATGCTTGGTGCCAACGTTACCCGGATTGATACGCAACTTAGAGAGAGCGATCGCAGTTTCTGGGAATTTCTTGAGCAAGAGATGCCCGTTGTAATGGAAATCGCCAACGATTGGAGTCGGATAGCCAGATTCACGAAGCTGGCTCACAATCTCTGGAACCGCACGTGCCGCGTCCTCGTTATTGACTGTAACTCGGACGAGTTCACTACCTGCGTCAACTAACTGGCGTATCTGCGTAACTGTGCCGATAACATCCGCGGTATCGGTATTAGTCATGGATTGCACAACTACTGGCGCCGTACCACCAATGACTACGCCATCGATATTGACGGCCACGGTCTTCCTGCGCTCAACCGGTATCACGAGAGCCTCAAGAAGTTATCCATTCGTAGGTATTGTCCACCCGAAAAGTGGCTCACCCAAAATCTATCCGGCATAAACCATTCGACCAAGTTGGATCAAAAGATCTCAAAATCTGCTGACATTCAGAGGTATAGAAGTAAACATCGTTCAATTTCGACAAGCGCGTTAACTGCTGAAACCTTTGACCGGACACATCTCAGACCTCATTATCAGGCCTGATCTTGGTCTCAAGCCTCAAGGAGAGTGCGTTGAAAAAAATGAAACTAACGTACGTTTTTGGGCTCTTGATCCTTTCGCCTCTTATTATTGCCTGCGGAAGTGAAGTTGTACTGGCTCCTGGTGAACTCGACACGAGCGAGCGCACGGAGGAAGATCAGGATCTAGGAAACAATGTCACCGCCTCCTCTATCACATGGTCTTTGACCTCTGTAGAGGAAGGAAGTCACACCCGAGGCGAATATTATATATCATTCAAGAATTGGTCTACCGAAGATGGGGTAGGATTCGAGTTTTTCTTGTTCTTCTATGATGATGCGGGCAACGAAGTTGCACGCACAGAGAGTGCTCAATTTTTTACCTTGGCTCGAATAGAACAGCGTTATCTCGGTGGGAATTTCACACTCAACAGTGTGAAGACAGTCGATGCTGCAAATCGAATCAAACGTATGGAGGTCGTGCTGGCTCCGTAGCTTAACAAACTGAGTCTATCTTACTCTATGATTCATCCTGGATTTCTGGGTCGGAGTTCTTGATTCGGCCAACGTAATCGCAGGAAGGAACTCAGTATGGCTAGCATAGCGTGAACGTTAGCAAGATCGGTGTACTTCCCCTTAGCTCGACGGATCATAATCCTATGAAAATGAAGACTCGACTTTTGACGAGTATCTTGATACTCACAGCCTGCCAACCACGAACGGCTGATCCTGAGTTCGATATGTCTGCCCTCCCAGGTTCAGATTTCGAAGGAGCGGCATTTGAATTTGAGCTAGTAGTAGAGGGGATCTATCAAGCTCGAGGGACTGGAAACGTAGCTGTAGGCTCAAACGCCGCGATCATTATTAATGAGGAGGATGTACTACTCGTTGACTCGCACATCTCTCCTGTCGCTGCCGCTGCCCTTATTGAAGAACTTGAGTCGATCACTGACAAACCCGTCAAATACGTGGTCAACACACACTTCCACTTTGACCACGCTCATGGAAATCAAATCTATCCTGACGACATCGAGGTCATAGGCCATGAGTTCACACGAGAAATGCTGACGAATGGGGGGTCAACCGGTCGGACGTATGCCTACTTTCTAGAACGTATGGCCGGCCAAGCAGGGTTCTTGGATGGTCAAGAGGGATTGAGCCCAACACCACCAAATACAACACTCTCTGAGCGGATGACATTGTTTAGGGGAGATCGGGAAATCCGACTGCTCTTCTTCGGACGAGGTCATACTGGTGGCGACATCGTCGTACACCTTCCAGAAGAACGCCTTCTAATCACTGGTGATCTTTTATTACCTGGAATACCGTTCATGGGAGATGGCTTTCCATCGGATTGGGTTGGGACACTTGAGGAACTTAAGACGCTGGACTTCGATATCGTCGTGCCGGGACATGGAGCACCATTTTCAGACCTAGCTAAAATAGACCATCTTCAATCCTATCTTACAGATCTTTGGAATCGTACCAGTGATGCGTATTCCCAAGGTCTAACAGCCGAACAAGCAGCCGAACAGGTCGACCTAACTGACCACTCATCGGATTATCCATCTCTGAGTGGCCCAGGTGCCCCGTTGCCAGCGATCCAAAGAATGTACGAGTTACTCGCAAATCAAGAATCGAATCAGTAGCACGAACAAGGGATACTTTGTACTGCGTGATCGTTAAGGACCTCCCTCCTCAGAGGCAGAACTAATGATTGCCAGAAGCTCCCATGGATTCGTATCCTCTGATGACCTAACTCTATAGTAGATACCGCCCGTCACGTGAGCCGAAGGGGTAGACATGCTGAAGTCAGTTCTCAAGAGCAGGGGCACCACCCTAGTGGTCATACTACCCTTGCTCTTCCTTAGCCTCGGTTTTCAGGTAGCCGCCCAGAATGGAGATGACGTGAGATTCCCCTACGAGACCTTGCGTTCACCCGTATCAGGGCTGCGTGGGGTGGTCGCTACGAGTGAACCCCTCGCTGCTAATGCAGGCCTAGATATCCTGAAGAGGGGAGGAAATGCTATCGATGCTGCGGTAGCAACCGCTGCTGTGTTGACAGTAACCGAACCCCACAGCACGAGCTTGGGCGGTGACGCCTTCATCATGGTCTACCTCGCAGAAGAAAAGAAACTGGTCGGGCTAAACGCGAGCGGACGTGCACCCTACGCTATGACGCTAGACGCACTTAATGGGAAACTTGAAAAGCATGATATGAACCGGATCAGGGGTATATACTCCGTGACGGTTCCCGGTGCAGTAGATGGCTGGTTTGAGGTTTTGGAAAAGTACGGGACAATGACCATGGCCGAAGTACTAGAGCCAGCAATTCACTACGCAGAACATGGCTTTCCGGTCTCTCCGATTATCGCCGATGCGTGGAGATCTCTTGAAAATAACGAAGAATCATCCACGAGAGAGACGTGGCTACTTGATGGCGAGAGAGCGCCCAGAGCTGGTGAGGTATTCCGGAACCCTGACCTAGCTGATACGTACAGGCTATTAGGTAAGGAAGGCAGGGACGCTTTCTACAGAGGTTCGATCGCTAAGAAGATCGTTGACTATTCTGACGCACATGATGGCTTTCTCACCATGAAGGACTTTGAGGATCACACCTCTACTTGGGTTGAGCCCATCTATGCAGACTACAAGAACTACAGGCTCTACGAACTGCCACCAAATGGACAGGGCATTGCCGCCCTCGAAATGCTCAAGATCCTAGCAAACGTAGACCTGGGCTCTATGGGCCATAACTCCGCTGAGTACCTGCACCATGTTATTGAGGCGAAGAAGTTGGCCTACGCGGATATCGAGAAATGGAACTCTGATCCAGAGTTTAATGATCTTCCGATCAAAGAAATCATTTCGACTGAATATGGTCGCCAGCAATTCGAACGGATCAACCCAACCAAGGCTATGGAACGACCAGAGTCGGGGATTAATGGAAACGGTGATACTGTCCTATTAGAGGTCATGGATAAGGATCACAATGCCGTCTCATTCATCTACAGTCTCTATTCAGGATTCGGTTCTGGCCTAGTGCCTCCCGGTACTGGTTTCACGCTGCAAAATAGAGGAGCTCTGTTCTCGCGTGAGCCAGGGCACATGAACGTTGTCGAACCTCATAAACGGCCATTCCATACCATCATTCCAGCGATGGCATTCAAGGACGGGGAGTTCTTCATGACCTTCGGGGCCATGGGGGGGGCGGTACAGCCTCAGCAGCATGCTCAGATCTTTCTCAACGTAGTCGAATTTGGAATGAACATGCAGCAGGCAGTTGAGATCCCCAGAATTAATCACGGAAGCGGTCTCAGTGTCACTGTTGAACCCGGGATCAATGAAGAGGTCCTGACCCAACTTGAAGCGTGGGGTCACGAACTCAGAAGAAGAACTACGAGGGGAGGTGTGGGAGGTGCCCAGGGAATAATGTTCAATATCCTGACAGGAGTGATGATAGGAGGTTCAACTCCTCACAAGGATGGTATGGCAGTCGCGTACTAAGAACGGAATTAGACCAAGAGCGAAGAGGCTCCGCCCTTAACGGGCGGAGCCTCTTTCTTTTACGGAGGGGGTGGGATTCGAACCCACGAGGGCTTGCGCCCGCCGGTTTTCAAGACCGGTGCATTAGACCGCTCTGCCACCCCTCCTCAGAAAAAGATGGAACTGACCACTAGCTACTTCAACTGAAGGTCATCCCATCATAAGGATAGAAAGCCCGATAGCTCGAAATGACAATCGATTTTCTAGTGACGGAAGATTCTGCGTCCAGTAAAGACCATTGTGAGTCCGTGTTCGTCAGCCGCGTTAATAACTTCCTCATCCCGGATCGAGCCACCCGGTTGAATAACCGCCTTAACGCCAGCTTCCGCAGCCGCATCAATGCCATCCCGAAATGGGAAAAACGCATCAGATGCAAGGACGGAACCAGTTACATCAAACCCGGCTTCATCCGCTTTGCGTACAGCGATCTTAGAAGAGTCCACCCGACTCATTTGACCCGCTCCGATCCCCAGCACTCCGCCATCACGGGCAATCAAGATCGCGTTTGATTTCACCGAGAAAATCGCCGCCCAAGCGAAGCTTAAATCATCCATCTCAACTTCGGTGGGGTGACGCCGAGTTACGACTTTCCATGATGTATCAATTGATCCATAAGACGGTGGCTCAGAAGGTGTTTGTGCGAGCAAGCCCCCATACACTGACCTCACCGAGCGAGCTTCAGGGATAAGACCATGGGACGCGATGAAGTCGACTGCCCCTTCCCCCTCGGATGTACCAGGAAAGATGAGCAATCGAATATTCTTCTTCTGGCTCAGAACCGTCATGGCCTCATCAGAAAAGCTTGGAGCTACCAGACATTCAATAAAGAGAGCGGACATCAGTCTTGCTGTTTCCGCATCAATCTCTTGATTCACAGCAATTGCCGATCCGAACGCGCTCATCGGATCAGAGGCGAGTGCTTTTTCGTAAGCATCTGAAAGCGTGTCGCTGACCGCGAGGCCGCATGGCGTTGTGTGCTTGATGATGCAAACCGCAGCTCCTTTGGTGTTCGCGAATGGGGACAGCGCAAGTAAAGCCCCGTCTAAGTCCAGCAGGTTATTATATGAGAGTTCCTTACCATGAAGTTGCTTGAGTGCAGAAAGTCCCACCGGGTCTTCATGACCGTAAAAGGCTGCCTGCTGATCCGGGTTCTCTCCATACCTGAGTATCTGGATTCGCTGCAGGGACATATCCAGCTTATCCGGTAGTGATTGCGATTCCGCGCTACTAGTGAGGTGTCCCGCTATAGATTCATCATAGGCACTGATGTGGCTGAAAACTTTCGCAGCAAGCTGACGTCTCAACTCCGAATCCTCACCCTTGTCGATAGCTGCGATGACCTTGTCGTAATCGTTTGGGTCAACAATCACCCAGACTTGTGTGTGTGATTTGGCAGCAGCCCTAATCATGGTAGGCCCGCCTATGTCGACCTTGTCCATCGCCTGAGACATCGTCACATCACCAACTGCTATGGTCTTCCTGAACGGATAAAGGTTCACAGCAACCAAATCGATCGGCTCATAACCGTGTTTCGTGAGAGCCTTCATATCCTTTTCATTATCCCTTCGAACAAGAATCCCAGCATGTATTGCTGGATGAAGAGTTTTCACACGTCCGTCCATCATCTCTGGATGTTTTGTGACCTCAGATACGTTGGTCACTTCAATGCCACCTTCACGGAGTGTACGGGCTGTCCCACCCGTGGATAGAATCTCCCAACCGCGATCTTTAAGTGCGGTAGCAAGTTCCAGGATTCCGGTCTTATCGGATACGCTGAGAAGCGCCCGCTTCATCCTCACTCCTATTCTGTGTGTTCTAGGTCAGTGGTTTCAGTACTCGATAGTTCAGGCAACTCGAGTGGCCCAGGATCTCGGCCCTCGATCAGAGCAGAGCACACGTGCTCCGCAGCAAGAGGATATAAACGATGTTCGATCTTCAAAACGCGGGCAGCTACAACTTCAGCAGAGTCCTCAGGTTCTACTGGTACCCTCGACTGTCCTATGATTGTACCCCGGTCATATTCTTCATCGACATAGTGGACGGTAGCGCCAGTCATTGACTCACCGGCATCGACTACCGCTTGATGTACCCTCATCCCATACATGCCCTTGCCACCAAACGAAGGCAGCAGTGCCGGATGAATATTGAGGATTCTACGCCTATATCGGTTAACAACCTTGCTCGGAATGAGACGAAGATAGCCAGCAAGAAAAATGACTTCGACCCTGTGAGCTTCTAGCACTGAGAGCATGTCTTGTGCGACATCTGAGGAGGCACGCGCTTGGACAGGAATGATGGCTGTAGGGATCCCTGCAACATCAGCTCGCTCGAGAACTCCAGCATTCTCGCGGTCCGTAACGACAAGTGACAATCTCCAGGGACACAACTTGTCTTGGTAATCGAGTAGTGCTTGAACATTCGTCCCACCACCCGAAGCAAATGCAGCAGCTACCAAAGGAGTGCCCGTCTCTACCCCTTTTTTCAAACCTGTCCTCCACCATAATGTTGGGTTAAGAACGGATTGGTTCGACGCTCCTGCCCCACAGTGGTCGGTGGTCCATGCCCCGTGAAGAGTTCTGTGTCATCAGGGAGCGTTAGTACCTGCTCTCTGATAGAATCCATGAGTGTAACCATATCGCCACCGGGGAGATCAGTCCGACCGATCGATCCTGAAAACACCACATCCCCTACTAAAGCAAAGCTCTCATCGGGGGCAACGAAGATGACGTGACCCGGTGAATGGCCTGGCGTGAAGCGTACATCCAGTGCACAGGAATCGAACTCGTATCGCTGTCCAGCTATAAGTTCATTTGTAGGGGGCGGTTGGGGAGTCGCCGTCATGCCAAACATCTGAGCCTGAAAGGGAGCCACCTCATAGAGCTCTCGATCATCTGCGTGCAACCAAATTGGCACATCAGGTGATATCGCACGTATCTCCGAAACACCCTCTATATGGTCGAGGTGAGCGTGCGTTAAAAGAATGGCGTGTAAATCAAGCCCTTCGTCTTGGATCTGGGGAACCACCTCGGAAGCTGCGGCTCCCGGATCAATTACGACTGCTGCAGATGAATTTCCGCAAATAACTAGGTAGGTGTTCTCGCCGAACCCCCCACCAGTGAAGGCCCGGATTTTCACGGTCTCAGGGGCGACCGCAGCGGACAGCCGTCAAGCTGTGAATGAACTCCCACATCCACATCCGCCCGATGCGTTCGGGTTACTGAATGTGAAACCCTGGCCCATAACGCTTGTCACATAATCGATCTCGACACCGTCAAGATACTGTGCACTGAATGGGTCAATGAAGATTTTCACACCTCGGATATCGAGAATCTCATCATCCGATTCTGGTTCGTCCTCAATGTTGAGGCCGTACTGGAATCCTGAACAACCACCTGGTAAAACTGCAACTCTCAATCCCGCTTCACTCTCAGCACTATGCTCTTGAATGAAGTCTTGAACTTTTTCTGTTGCTGTCGCCGTCAAGGTCATCATGACGCCGGTTACCTCCTGAGGTGATGTACTTGTCAGAGCCGGTCTAAGTACCGGATCAAGAACAATACCCGCATGGCCATTTTACGTTTCCAGCCTAGGACACAGGGGGACGTCCAAAGCTACCCGTGCTGAAAAATCAGGTCAACGTCGGATATCTTGTAGGACCAGCTTGTCCCCTAACCGACAATCATCCTGGTAGGCATATAGGTATCACAATACGCGCCCAGACCAGTCTTAGTGCTAAGAACTAGATCCTTCATTACTGGCATCTCTGACCCGCCTGACTAAATCGTTCTCCTGCCCCGGGAGCACTGTGCGCAAATCAATGAACACCCTCTTATCTACGATTCGTGTAACTACGGGAGGATCACCGTTACGTAGGTGCATCGCCAAAACTTCTGCACCATGTGGACCATCCAAGGCTAGTGCGAAGCCTGGAAGTTTCACGCCCGGATAAGTGCCACCCCCTACTCTGCCTTCTGACTTCACGATACTGCTCCCGACACCTAGCCCTTTTAGCTCAGCGGCTAGTTGCTCGCATCGTTTACCAAGAGCCTCCGGAGTATTGCCCAGCATTCGCAGGGTGGGAACTGACTCAAGAGCTTGAGCAGGATCTCGATAGAGTTGGAGCGTTGCCTCAAGACCGGCAAGCGTAACCTTATCTACACGCAGTGCCCGACAAAGGGGATTTTGTCGCAGCAAATCCATCAACTCTGAGGTCCCTAGAATAATCCCTGCCTGGGGACCACCAAGTAGTTTGTCTCCTGAAACAGCAACAAGATCTGCACCCGCATTGAGCGAATCAGAAGCTAGAGGTTCAGCTGGGAGAGCTAGCGCATCTGCAGTAATAAATAACCCTGAACCAAGGTCGTGCAGTAATGGGATCCCTTCCTGGTTTGCTAGATCAGCAAGTGAAGCGAGTGTTGTGTCTTCTGTGAATCCAGTGATCCTGAAGTTGGACCGGTGAACCTTCAAGATCGCTGCAACCTCACCCTTCTTGATCGAGTCCTCATAATCTGATAAACGCGTCCGGTTGGTGCTACCTACTTCAACCAAAAACGCACCTGCACGCTCTAATATCTCAGGAATTCTAAAACCCCCGCCAATCTCAACGAGTTCACCCCGGGAAACGGCAACTCCCTTTCCTTTCGCGGTGGTGTTAAGCACTAGAACCAGCGCCGCAGCGTTGTTGTTAACTACGATGGCATCTTCCGCACCCGTCAATTCCCGAAGAAGCTTCACACAATGGTCGTACCGAGAGCCCCGTTTTCCTAATTCGACATCATATTCGAGATTCGAATAGCCTCGAGCAGCAGCAGCCATCGCGTCAGCAGCAACCTCTGCCAACGGGGCTCGTCCAAGGTTCGTATGGAGTACTACTCCGGTTGCGTTAATGACTCCGCGCAGCGAGGGCATCGTTTCCTTTCCTAAACGAATCAACACCATTCGAGCATAGTAATCGAGTCCATCGGGCTCGATATCCTTGTCTCCTGCGAGCAATCTGTTCCTGATCTCCTCAATCACTATCCGTGTCACTGTCACCACAAGCTGTCGAGGAAATTCCTTCAGAATTGGTTCAAACTCGGGTGAAGCAAGAAGAGCATCAACCGAGGGAATTTCACGCCTCGGGTCACTCATCGGATACCAATCTCTGCCGCGACTGTATCCACTACTCCTGTATCCGGTACCAGAATGGAATCCGCTACGTCCGCAGTATCAGCAATACCAGCAGGCGCTACAAAGAAGGAGGTTTCCCCACCTCCTAGGGGTACCCCGTAGAGATTTTCCAGGTCGTTTATGACCACATTATACGTTACGTCTGGTAAGACAGGATTGCCCAACAATAGGATTACGCGCCTCGCGGGGAGTTGCTCTCCATCCGGGCCGCTTGCCTGTCTCCCACCGGCGCTGTTCGGACTCACTTCTCGAGAAGGAGGTGAGACAGAACGACCATCCAAATTAGGTGGTCCTCTCCTGCGAATGGGTTCAATGTCTTCCAAAACTTCCGGATCATCCTGAGATACCTCAATATCACTGGCAATACTATCAGCTATCGTACTATCTGATTCTGCAGTGATCGCAGCAGCCATAGCCGCTGCCTGTGAAACAGCATCTAGGGAATCTAGAACCACCAGCGAATCCATGACCATAGCGACGTACGCGAGGTAGTCATGTTCATGAAGGACGCTGTCCACAAGAACATCCGTACCATCCTCAGTAGCTACGTTCAGGTCGATCGTCTCGAGAACCAGTGCAGGATCCAGATAGTCATCGAACTCTAATAGAAGAGTGACCGAGTCCAGCGCTGAAGCAGTGACTAGAGTCGCTGGCGTGGTATCTGGCTGGAGAACAGGAAAGTTCAGGAACACGGTGTCCCCATTCTCTATCGAAAGACTCCTACTACCCTGTATCTCCATCATATCGATTACGGCATCTGCATTACGATCGTTAAACGCCGTGATCTCATAGTTAGCACCAGGGATATATCTGAACGCATAGACACCTTGGTTGTCGGTTACGGCAACGTGGACGACAGAATCCTCGTCTAATGCAGTTGCCCAGACTTGGTATTCATCCACTCCTGACCCAGTAACACGATCCCAAGCAATCCCAGCAAGCGTGGTCGGAACTGTCTCTGCACCCGTCGAGAATATGAGCTCGAACGGATCTCTCATTTGATTCCCGAATAAATCGCGCACAACCGGCAAGAGTGTCACACGATATACCAGATCAGGTCGGAAGCCACCCACCAATTCTACGGTCAAGCTTCTCGAACTATGTCCGACCACCACTTCACCGGTCCTTGGAGAAATGATGACTGCATTGTCGAACGTTCCACTGCTAGGACGCTCACTGATTCGCTCATCAAACTCAAAACGAATTGATCCATCCATTGTCCCTAGCAACTCAAATGTATCCGGAACAGTCCGAATAACGATGGGAGGCCTGAGATCTTCTGGGCCACCGGGAGGTGCGCCTTGCTGTGCGCAAGAACTAGCCAGAACGATCCCGAGTGCTGCTGACAACGCACCGACAGATTGAATAAGAAGCTGACGGGAAATTGTCTTTGAAGTACTCAGGATCTTCCAACCTCCAGCGCGTCTAATTTCTCCTCTAGTTTAGCCGCACGTTCTTGGAAACTTGAAAGCTTGTGCTTTTCCTTGGAGACCACTTCCTCCGGTGCCTTAGAAACAAAGTTCTGATTCTCAAGCTTCTTGGCGGTGATCACTATCTGAGCCCCTAGCTTTTCAATCTCTTCTCGGAGACGCGTGCACTCGTGATCGAGATCAATAATCCCTTCAAGGGGAATAAAGAGTTCACCGCCTCGGGTTAGCACTGCGTTAGCACCTACTCCAGTTCCTGGATCTGTTACCACTCGGTCTATTCTAGCTAACCGCTCTAGAGCTGATAACTGTGACATCACCGTATTTGTTAGATCCGCCCCACCCCCCCAGATATGGATAGCTATCCGCTTCCCTTCCGGGATAGAATATTCTTTTCTGAGCCGGCGGACTTCTGTAATGAGTTCACGGAGTGCTTCCATTTGATTTTCAGCCATCGGATCTTCAAAGGAAGATTCGGAATCCGGCCACGGGGCTATGATCAGATCCTCAGGACGGCTCGAACCCTCTGGCCAAGGCAGGAGTGACCATAGTTCAGCTGTTACGAAGGGAACAATCGGATGGAGCAGACGAAGTGCTCCATCGAGCACCGCCACGAGTGTAGAGCGAGCCGCTTCCCGTGACTTGGCATCAGTGTCCAGGGTAAGCCGGTCCTTAACCAATTCAAGGTACCAATCGCAAAGCTCACCCCAAAAGAAGTGGTAGAGTCCATCCGCTACCTCGTGAAGCCGGTATCGCTCAAGGTTTCGCGTAGCCGTCCGGCTGGCATGACCCAATCGTGCCAGAATCCATCGGTCTTCAAGCGCAAGATCAGACATGACCTCATTTAACGGGCGCACAGGCGCGTCACCTAGACTCAAAAGGGCGAAGCGCCCTGCATTCCATATTTTATTGGAAAAATTTCGTCCATTAGAGAATGTTGCTTCAACATCCTCGTGGTCGAGATTGATGTCAGTCCCCACGGCTGCTTGGCTGATGATTGTAAATCTCATCGCGTCTGCACCGTAGGCGTTTACTACCTCAAGCGGATCGATACCGTTACCCAGTGACTTGGACATCTTTCGGCCCTGCATGTCTCGCACAGTCCCGTGAAGATACACCTCCGTGAACGGTGGCTCTCCAAAAAACTCATACCCCATCATGATCATGCGAGCCACCCAGAAGAAAAGGATCTCGGGTGCTGTGACCATTGTGTTACCGGGGTAGAAAGCCTCTAGGTCTGGTGTCTTTTCTGGCCACCCGAATACTGAGAATGGCCATAATTGGGAGCTGAACCACGTGTCGAGCACATCGGGATCCTGCTCAAGCTCAGTTGAACCACAGGCCAAACATTCAGTTGGATCCTCACGGGCCACAATCTGCTCTCCACAACCACAGTACCAGACTGGAATCCTGTGCCCCCACCAAAGTTGCCGAGAGATACACCAGTCTCGGATATTCTCCATCCAGTGCTCGTAGACCCCCTGCCAGTGACCTGGAGTGAAGGTGACGGTCCCTTCACGTGACGCCTGGAGCGCAGGCTCAGCCAAAGGCTTCATCTTCACAAACCACTGAAGAGACAGGCGGGGTTCGACAACGGTGTCACATCTGTAGCAGTGAGGAACAGCATGCATGTACTCTTCTTCTCCAGCCAGAAGCCCGAGCTCTGACAAACCCTCTAGTACAGCATCACGAGCATCGAAGCGATCCATGTCTTGGAACTCGCTTGGCACGCTCTCGTTCATCTTCGCGTCATCAGTCATCACGTCCAGGATCTCCAATCCTGAACGGCTTGCTATCTCAAAATCATTCGGGTCGTGTGCTGGAGTAACTTTTACAAGACCGGATCCGAATTCCGGATCCACATGTTCATCAGCTACAACAGGGATCGTGCGATCAGTAAAAGGAAGCTCGATGTTGGAGTCGACTAACGACACATAACGATCATCTTCTGGATGCACAGCCACTCCGGTATCGCCAAGCATTGTTTCTGGCCGTGTAGTCGAAACGGTCAAGTACCAGCGACCGTCATCCAAACGTCCAACGGCATCAGCCCCGGCATCTAAAGAAGCTTGAGCAGCCTCAGCTGCAGAATCGTCCAGCGGATACCGGATATGCCATAGCTTGCCTTCGCTATCTCGCCCTTCTGCTTCCTCGTTCGAGAGCGCCGTATGGCACCTGGGACACCAATTAATTATGTACTCACCCCGGTAGATTAGATCCTGTTCATAGAGGTGAACGAATACCTCACGCACAGCACGGCTCAGATTTTCATCGAGCGTGAACCGAGTCCGCTCCCAGTCACAGGACGCACCTAGAGATTTTAGTTGAGTAATAATCTGGTTACCGGTTTTATCCACAAAATCCCAGATAGCCTCAACAAAACCCTCTCTACCTAAATCCTCTTTGGTTGAACCGGCATCGGCTAAACGGCGCTCAACCACATTCTGAGTCGCGATCCCGGCGTGATCAGTTCCGGGCACCCACAGAGATGCGCGACCCTGCATCCTTCTCCACCGAATCAGCACGTCCTGGATCGTGCTGTTGAGGCCATGCCCCATATGCAGGGCAGCCGTAACGTTCGGTGGCGGAATCACGATCACATAAGGGGATAGCCCTTTTTTCAGTACGTATTCCGCTGGAACATGGAAATGGCCTCCTTCCTGCCATCTCTGATATTGGGCAGGCTCGATGGCGCTTGGATTTAGACGTGGTGCTAGCTCTTGGGACACTGCAGCTCCGGTGCCGGTGCAATTAAAGTTGGTAAGATGGGGGCGCTACCTTGCGTACGGTACCATCTGATCGTTCTGATATACCAAATTCGACTAACGAGGAACGCGTGACGTGTCAGGTTGTATTGCAGTTCGTTCCCTGTCTCGACGCATACGAATCGCTTCCGCCCTATCTCGCCAGGTCTCAGCTACCTCGGCCCTCACCCCCTGTCGATAAAGCTCATCCCACTGCCAGAGTAAGTCATTTACCTCGTCTCGCTTGCCAACTGCAGTCCCAAAACCGAACGGCAGAGGAAGTGTGATGTCTCCCAGATGGATCCGACCAGGAGACACACCCCAACGTTTCCCGTCGTCATCCGTGTACGTCCAATCCATAGCTGCTGCTTCCGCCGCAAGTGAAGTCGCCGCAGAATCATTCCATCGAGCAAGAGCACTCGCGATCAGCAATTGTTCTCTCTGCTCTAAAGTTATATCCAAGACACCAGAAGTTAGTGCCTCCCAAAGGATCGGGTTGCTCAGGTTAGGTCTCAGAAGTTCTGCTCCGGATAGGGGTGGTGGGATCAACTCTGGATCCGGAGTTCCTTCTATGGGAACCGGGGTCATAGGAGGTTCTGGGTCATCAACGTCGTCAATCTCTTCTGGATCATCCGGACGCTCTGAAGCAACCGGGTCAGCTACTTCAACTAGACGTAGCACTTGGATACCCTGAGTGCGGCCCGAAACATTAGGAAAAGCAAAAGAAATCTCGTCAACATTGACGGTATTTCCAAAGAAAGGGTAAATGGCTACTACCAGAAAGTGGATCACTACGGAAACTGCGAAGCAAACCCACCATACCCGGCTTGTACTGAATCCGGACCTGGTGCGGCTGGGATACTCCACTCTGTTGGGATCTCCCCTCTGAATTCGCTGATCCATGAATATTACTAGTCCTGGATGTCGACCCAGTTCCAGATTATCGCTTGGAACCCATTAGCACACATCATAACAAGCGTCCCAGTCTTTGCACTGCTTCCGCCAAACGAGCCTCAGGCCTAGTCAATGCTATACGGAAGAATCCCTCTCCTCCTCTGCCGAGGGCACTCCCTGGAAGAACGACGACTCCCTCAGTCTCAAGGGCGCGTGCTGCAAAATCCCCTGAGGACTCCCCTGTGGGAACAGGCACCCATAGATACATGGTGGCTCGCGGTCGCGATATGTCGAACCCAACATTCTGAAGTTCCTGTACTGCTGTGTTACGTCGTTTCTGAAAGGTCGTGACATTCCCAGGAACCCACTCTTTCCAGCAAGCGAGCGCCGCGGCCCCAGCTGCTTGAACTGCTAAGAACTGTCCGGTATCAAGAAATGATTTCACCTTCGAAAGGATCGAGATGAGATCAGTATTCCCAACTGCCCAGCCAAGGCGCCATCCGGTCATGTTATAAGTCTTTGAGAATGAGTGGTATTCAATCGCTATATCCTTCGCCCCTTCAAACTCAAGCACACTCCGAGGACGGTACCCGTCGAACGCTATCTCCGAATAGGCATGGTCGTGAGCAAGAACCACCCCGTGATGAGCACAATACGCAATCACCTGCTCAAAATAACTGTCCGGTGCAACAGCAGTCGTTGGATTATTGGGGTAATTCATGTATAGGATTTTAGCCCTGTTAGCGACCTCACCCGATATATCTGATAAGGGAATCAAGAAGTCATTCTCAGCACGCAGGGGCATCAATAGCGGGTCACCTCCTGTGAGCGTGACGCTACCGACATAGGCCTGATAGCCCGGATCAGGAATGATTGCAGCATCCCCATCGTTAAGCAGTGCGAAGGGAAGATGGGCAATCCCTTCTTTCGACCCGATGAGCGGGAGCACCTCCTTCCAAGGATCTACTATCACTCCGAACCGATCCTTCATCCATACTGCTATAGCTTCACGGAGGGACGAGAGCCCAGCCTGGAATGGGTAGCGAGAGTAAGCTGTTTCACCCACGGCCTGACACATCCGATCAATCACGGGTGGTGGTGGATCGAGATCGGCGTCACCTGCACCAAGATTTATGACATCAACGCCCTTCCTTTCAAGATTCTTTTGGACCCTTACCATATCGGCGAGAGGAAAGTCAGGGAGAGCGGAGAAACCTCGATTGGTATCCACTTAGTTATCCGCGACCACCGTGTTTGACACCGCACCAACACCACCCACTTCCACTTCCACCGTATCACCGACCGAAAGTGGACCCACCCCTTCTGGAGTCCCAGTTGCGATGAGATCTCCGACCTCTAGTGTCATTATTCCCGAGATATATTCGATAAGTGTGGGGATTGAGAAGACAAGATCTCGCACATGCCCCTGTTGGCGTAGCTCGCCGTTTACTCGAGTGATAACAGAGAGATTGTCCAAGTCCACTTCGCTTACATGAACCATCTCTCCTACTGGGCAGAATGTGTCGAAACCTTTTGCGCGACCCCACTGATCATCCATTCTCTGTAGGTCTCTCGCAGTCACATCGTTGAGAGGAGCTATACCCTGCACTACATCCCAAGCATCCTCAGCTCCGACATTCCTAACAGGCTCCCCGATAACAACTGCGATCTCACCCTCGAAATCGACTCGGCCAACACCATCCGGGATGACAATTGGCTCATCAGTTCGGATAAGCGAAGATGGCGGCTTGAAGAAGATCAGAGGTTCATCAGGAACAACACCTCCGAGTTCAGCAGCATGCTTCGCGTAGTTGCGACCTATACATACCAGCTTAGTAGGAGTTGTTTCAGTCATTTTAGTTTGGCTCATCCTGATTTGGGGATTTGAATAGATAGCTCAAAGCTATATAGGGGAAACGCTTAGGGCATCTACCCTAGCGTTAGTGACCATGTCACTTATACGTCTGCTTAAACTTCGCTGTAGAATGCCTTCAACCTTCGTTGGACGTCAGACCAAGCACCCTTAATCAAAGTTGGTCCAGGCAGGGAATTGCGCAGGTAATGCCCGTATTTTCTGGTCACTAATCTGTCGTCCAAGAGGACCACCGCACCCCGATCAGATTTCGAACGAATCAACCTGCCAAAACCCTGCTTTAAGCGAAGTGCTGCGTGCGGCAACATATATTCTTGGAACCCATCTTGTCCGACTCCCTGGATCGCCTCCATACGAGCTGCTGTGACCGGTTCGGTCGGAACCTTAAAGGGCAATTTCTGAATTATGAGCCCACGCAGCGGGTCACCAGGAACATCCACACCTTCCCAGAATGAAGCGGTACCAAGCAGTATGCCATGGCCGTGTTCTATAAAACGTTGGAGAAGACGATGCCTATCGTCTTCTCCTTGTATAAAGAGTGGCCACCTAGAATCTGCTCCGGTAAGTCTGAGTAGTTCTCCCACATGTACGAGTGCTGCGTGTGACGTGAAAAGTATAAACAGGCCACCATCGCTCAGTGTAGCAACTTCTTCTGTAACCTCTCCCATAGCTTTGTAGAACTCACCTGACCCCTCTTCCACGGCCGGAAGATCGGTCGGAACTGCGAGTACTGTCTGATCTTGGAAGTTGAATGGTGACAATATTATATGATTATTTATCTCATAAGATACATCATATCTATCAAGCTGTTCCTTATGTAGACCTATTCGCTTCCTTAGAAAGCTAAAATTCTTCCTTGTAGCAAGTGTCGCAGAAGTCAAAATCGTCGTTTCTGCACGTGAAAAGAGTGTCTCTACGAGAAGATCACCTAGATCAATCGGGGCTGCCGCCATGACCAGATTGGACTTCTTGCCTCGTCCTCGAAGTTCCAGCCATCGAACATATCCACTTGCTTTCTCCCCTGGAGTGAGTACGAGCCCCAACCCATGTCGTGCTGCCGCGAGCCGTCGTCTAATAGCTCGAAGGTCAAGGAGTCTCCCCTCCAGGCGATCGGAGGTGTCCTCGTCAAGCTCTATACGTGCCTCTAGTTCACTAAGTTCGCGCTCTAGGGTAGTCAGAGCATTGAGTGTAGCGCTCAACTGCTCACCCACCCTGACTACCTCTGCAGGCTCACCCACCCCGGACGAACCAATACGTGCTGTACTCTTACCTGAAGGAAGAATTTCCTCTATGGCACCTAGAAATCCCTCCACCTTTAATCTGGCCTGAGCAAGCACGGGTCTGACTCGCATCTCGATTCTCTCCTGTAACTCTCTCCCCTGATCCGAATCCGTTGTGATCTGCTCGTAAATTGCTGACAGAACTCCTCTGCCACTTCTTTCTAAGCGAGAGAGCAGCCTATAAAGTCCTCGTTTTGTTACCTCAACCCCGAGATGCGATGTTGCGGCATCCTCTATGTTATGTGCTTCATCTAGAACAATGTGGTTGTATGATGGCAGCACCGCGGAAGCCGTCCAGTTCAATGTCGCCCGCCTAACGGCGAGGTCTGTAAAGAGCATGTGATGGTTCACTATCAGCAACTCAGCCGAAGCTGCTTTCCTACGTGACTGCTGATAGTGACACTCTTGGAAATGGGGACACCGACTTCTAAGACAGATATCAGGGTCACTTCGAACCTCGTCCCATGTCTCTGGTTCCGGAGTAAATGGAAGGTCCGAAAGCGAGCCATCTGTGGTTTTTTCTAACCAAGAGAGAAGAGCTGCCATCTCGTTAGACCGGTCGTGCTCGAAAAGAGAACGTTGCGCATCCGCAGCAAGAAGCGCCCTTCGGATAGAGACATAGTTACCGCGGCCCTTTACCAGAGCCCATTCAACGTCACCGCCGAGTGCCTTCACCAATGGAAGGTCTTTGATGGTGAGTTGTTCCTGTAAGTTTATGGTATTTGTTGAGATGATCGTGCGTTCTTTGTTATTTCGAGACCAGTAAGCTGCGGGAAGAAGATAGGCCAATGATTTTCCTGTTCCCGTTCCAGCTTCGATGATCGCCACACCCCCATTGTTGAATTGATGCGTAACGATCTCGAGCATTTCACGCTGTCCCGGTCGATCTTCAAATGCTTCGTGTAATTCTGACAAAGGGCCGCCCGGTGCGAGAAGATCACTTAGTTCTCCTGGGTCTAGAGAAACTCGTTCCCTGGGCTCGGGTGGCTCAACAACCACATACAAATCCATAGCAGCATTATCTACGATCACCGTACCAACACCCTGATCGTAGAGTTGTCCCGCTATGCGCATATCCGCATCTGAGAGCTCGAGAGAGCCGGTAGGATGATTGTGCAGCATGACTCCGCCCATCGGCGCATCTCGAGCCGCAACCAAAACTGCTCCAAAGTTCCCCCGAGCGACTGCTCGAGGGTCCTGGATCACCCGTTCATCATCTACTTCGGCTAAGAAGCAGACCTCACGCCCGCCCGCTTTTTCGATTTCAGCACGTATCGTAGCCTGAGAGGCAGGCGAGAGTGTCAACGGATTTTGCGAACTATTTCCCCTCGAGCGTCTTGGCTCCTCTGGTTCGAACAAATCTTTTTCACTAATTCGCTCATCAGAGGAACCCGCTGGAAACCCCTCGGGTAGATTACCGCCAGACGCCATCAGTCCACTGCGGCGGCGTAAAGCAAGGTCACGTTTTAAGCTTCTTCTTCTTCGCTGCTGGAAAAAGAACGTTGTTGAGGATTAGTCGATAGCCTGGTGAATTAGGATATAGTGCCAGGTCGGTCTGTGGATCCCCAATCTGATGTTCTGGGTCCTCTGGATCATGACCACCGAAATATGTCCATGTGCCTTCACCAAAGTTGCCATGTAGATATTTCGCCCACACCCCCTCCTGACCAAGTACAATCGTGCTCGACTTGAGACGATCCTCTCGAAATGAAGTGGTGAGCCCATAGAAATCAGGGAGTACGGACTCATGGTTCTGGGTCAGCATAGCGGGTACAGGATCGAACTTTGCCGAAAAATCAAAAAGAGTGTACACACCCAATTCCTTACGCCAAGGTGTGTTCACCTGATGCGCATCGATATCCGAAAACGCATTTATTGAAGGGGCAATCTGGACATCAGCATTCTCGAAAGCCATTGAAGCAACCCAATCTAGTTTGCTCGTAGCATTAGCATCGGGAGGTGTGCCATCCGAATAAGCAGCAGCGATATCCACTGAAAATGCAGCAAGTGCCAATTCCAGTGTCTCGGTTGCGGAGCACATCGCAAACAGAAAACCACCGTTTTCTACGTAGGTTCGGATCTTAAGGGCTATATGCTTCTTGAGTTCCGGTACATCGGCAAAATCTCCGGCTCTAGCTACTTCTTGGTTCCGGGCCACTTCTTCCTGAAGCCAAGGGGCGCCGGCATATGTGAGGTAAAACTTTGAGTACTGGCCTGTGAAATCCTCATGATGCAGATGGATCCATTCGTACTCGCTGAGGTCTCCCTCCAAAACTTCATAGTCCCAGATTGTCTCGTATGGGATTCCCGCATACTCCAGTACCATTGTTACAGCATCATCCCAGGGAGTCGAGTTAGGCGGTGTGTAAATGGCCACCTTAGGTGCTTGTTCGAGTGGGACAGCTTCCATATTAGTCCCTTCGATTGTCGCGCGAATTCGGGCTTCAGCAGGGGCATCTACTCCAGTAATCGATACCCCTCGATATGCAGCTTCCCGTCGGACCGAAGGAAGGTCAGGCAGTAGAAAGGAGCCGCCCCTATAGTTCAGGAGCCATTCTGCCTTCTCCCCTTGTTCTAACGTCCAGTACGCTAATCCGTACGCACGCAGATGATTCTGCTGCTGCCGATCCATCGGCACCAAAAGAGATTGAGCTTGTAAATATCCCATACCAAGACCACCAAGTAGGATCATGATCAGGAGTAGCTTGCTAAACGAATGGATTAACATCGACCGCGCACTTCTATCGCACCCTATTTCTCGAAAGGCCGTTATATATTCTCCACTCATTTTACGCACCCTTGAGTTTCTCTAGCTCTACCCGTGCATCCGGAACGACAGCTGCATTAGGTCGGGTTGTGATCAACTCTTCTAGGATGGCAATTGCCTGTTCAATCCCATTGGGCGTGCTCGCTCGGTAGCGTGCCAATGCTAAAGCGGCATCACCAAGTTCCGGTGCTTCTGGATATTCGTAGATCAATCTAGTTCTTATAGAGGCACTTCGTTCAAAAGATTTGCCACGATCAGCTATCCGCGCCGCCTCCGCGAGCAATGGTGGGTGCTCCTTGGCCTCCAGCTCATCGGTTCCATCAACTAAAACGCTCACGGCTTCGTTTACTATGCCTCGATGAGCGAGGACGCCCGCTCGTGCAAGAACCTTGGCTGCTTCTTCCGAAAGTCGGCCCAGAAGACCTGCGAACTGGATCACATTCGTAGCCTCCGTCGGCTGGAGCCCTTCAATCACATTGAATAACGCACCCCGTCCTAATGCAATCTCACCCATATCAAGCATAAGGTATGCCCTCTCAAGCCCACTCCGAGGACCCTCGATTCCATCCAAAACCGCTGCCGCACCCTCAAGGTCACCTCGTACCTGCAGGCCTTTGGCAACGGTTGCTGCCAGATCATCCAACTCCGGGGCACTGGGAAACTCATCACGGAAAGCTTGGAGGAGTTGTGTCAGCTGGGCTGGATCGGCACGAGCACTTTCCAGGCGGATCACCTGGGCTGTCGCCCTGCGGCGGTCTATAGATTCAAGTGAAAATGAATTAGCCACCCTTCGTTGGGCTTCGAGCGCAGCAGCGGTATCTCCGGCAGCAAGTGCCACATCGATAATACGTTGGTCAAATTGACGACGCTCTGAAGGTGTTGAAGCACCGCGCCCCAGTTCTTCATACGCCCAGGATGCAGCCAGGGAAAGACCTGTCTCACGAGCTCTCCTTGCTACCTCAGCTAGAAACATCTCCCGACTCCGTCCCTCAAGATCATTCGCTACTCTTCGGGAGAGATCAAGCGCCGCCTCCTCTAAGCCAAGGTCTAGAGCAATACGAGCCCCTACTCGTTGGTGCGCTACAATACCTGACTTAGCCAGGTAATCTACCAGTTGGCGACCCGCGTTTTCTTTTCCGTCTTCAAGTTCCTTAATCCGCCTAACGATACCAGCCGCTTGACCCTCATCTTCCCCAATAGCGGTCGCCCATTCTTCTACCGCTGAGTCTACTGCCCCAGTCACCGCAAACAGGTCGCCCATTTCCAAGGCAAGGGCATCCTCCCTACCCGTAGCCTCACGTGCAATCTTCAGTGTCTCAATCGCCCGATCCACACCGAATACATCCTCATATACTCGGGCCACCTCGCGATATGGCTCTTCACTTCTGGGATCGGATTCGAACCAGCGAGTCGCCTCTGCCTCAAGCGCTTCAAGTGAATCAAGATCCGCCAAGACTCGAAGCTTTACGTACCGGACACCCGAAGCGGAAGAGTTGGTATCAATGAACACATCCACTACTGGCAAAATCTTTTCAGGCTCCCCCTGTGCCCGGAACACCCTCTCCAGTGCAAAGAGACCACCCGTCGATCCAGGATCGATATCTAAGAGCCTCCGAAGTACCATCTCTGCACGCTCGTAGTCACCACGTGACTCGAGAGCTGCGGCATCTCTTAGTAAGCGACTCTCTTCACTCCCCCGACGACCCTGGGCTTGAATAACAAGCGGGAATGCAAGAACAAGAATGATCCATGCTAAAATGACTCGCACAAATCGTTGACCCCTCACCTGCTACCTCCTGGTTCAGAACCTCCTCGGTTCAACCGCTCGAAATACTGGATAACGAGCTGGCGCACGGCAGGACTCAAGCGCTGAAGTTGGTCCGAGTCCGGGAGTTGGTAACGCAGTGCCCCAAGTTGACCTGGGGTCAATGGCATGACTTCTCCTCGCTCAAATACACCCGGCTGCTCGGATTCTCTTTCCTCTGAGAATTCTTCTCTCTCTAGAGATCGTCCGGCATCCAGCAGGCGGTGGAAAAGCCTTTCTTGACGACGGACCGTTTCCGGAGTTAGTCGACCCTCAGCCATCGCTTGAGCAAGTGCTTCTGCCTCCTGTGCCATCTGCTCTAGGTCGCCAAGCGTCTCTTCATTAGAACCTGGCTGCTCCGCAAGGTCTCCCAAATCGGATGCGATCGACTCTTGGCCTGACGCAAGCTCCTGCATCTGCTGAGCCATCGCTTGCTGTCCTAACTCCATGGGTATGAGTTGCCCGGTCTGATCCATGACCTCACCCTGTTCCTGAGCAAGTTGCTCAAGCTGTTCCGCTGCATTCTCACCTGACTGCTGCTGCGCCTGACCCATCTGTTCCGCTGATGCGATCGCCATCAAAGCCAGTCGATTTAGCTGACCTACCGTTTGCTCTGCCTGGGCATAGGGTGAAGGCGTAGACCCTCTACGTCCTCCCATGGCTTGTATTGTGTTCTCTATCGACTCCATCGCTTGACCCATCTGAGCTGCAAGTGCCGGATTCCCACCGAAAGCCCCGTCAGTCTCTTGCTGTAAGCTCCTCGCCATATTCTCCACCCCTTGGAGCAAAGAAGCCTCCTGACCACGCATGCTAGCAACCTGTTCTTGGCTTGCACCGCGCATTTGTTCACCTAACTCGCTTTGGCGACGAGCTAATGACAAAGCATCGTCTGCAGTTTGTTCTAAAGCAGCCTGCATCGCTTCCGACTGCTGTTGGGCCATATCATCCAATGCCGCCTGAAGCTCCCTAGAGGCTTGTTCGATCGCGTCAGCCGCTTCATCAGCCTCCTGACCTGCCTCCTGATTCCGACCCTGAGTCGCCTTCTCCTGAGCTTCTCCCATCTCAGCCTGTGCCTGCTGCATTGACTGCTGAGCTTGATTCACCCCAGCGCTAGCGTCTCGTTCATCTAACTCCAGGAGGCGTTCTTCTAACCGCTCCATCCGAGAACCAAGATCTTTCGCACGATCGCTCAGTTCCTCCTGCTGGCGCGGACGAAGATCGGGGGCGTCTTCTTCTCTCATAGCATCCGCAAGAGCTCGCTCTTGCCGGGCAAGTTCCTCAGCTTCGCGCGTGGTGGCCCTAAAATCCTGCTCTACTGCTGCACGGCGGAACCGTTCAAGTGACTCTTCGAGTCGTTCTCGGAAGTTTTCTTGCTGCTGTGAAAGCTGATCGAGTGATTCATTCGCGCGCTGTAAATCATCCTCTTGAAGTGATTGTGCGAGCTCATCCATACGCTCTTGGAGATCACTATCATTTAGCTGCTCCAACAACTCTTGGAGTTCTTCTAGGTCCCCGGCCAACTCAGGATCTGACTGCCCTGCTTCCTCCATGATTCGTTCTAGCTCTGCCAACTCTGCCTGCAAAGAGTCAACTTGGTCAGTGAGTTGTCTCTGATCATCAAGAGCCTGCTGCAAATCCTGCCGCTCCTCGAAGTCAGGGCGACCCTGCTCATCAGCAGCACTGGCTTCCTCAATTTCCCTTTGTGCAGCTGCCTCGCGAGCTAAATCACGGTTTTCCTCGGCCTGCCGAGCAGCTTCAGCCGCGAGTTCCTCGAGACGGTCGGCAGTTGTCTCAAGTTGCTCCTCCGCAGCGCGCTGCAACTCTGAGGCTATAGGCATGAATAGCACGTATTCCCTAGTAGTAGAAATCTGCTCAGCCGGCGCGTTGTCGACAGCACGGGCGAAATACCTCACGGTATCGCCAGGTAACAGACCCCATGTGCTAAGATCTAGTAGGGGACGTGCCAGGGCTGCTCGGGTTCCTCCCAAGTCGATACCCTGGGCTATTGGCTCATCGCGTTCTCCAAATGCGGTCACCCTATAAGCGACAAGCTCTATGCGATCGAGTCCATAATCATCACGTGCCTCAATAATGAGTGGCTGCTGAAGATTCAGTGAGAGAACCGTATCTTGGCCGGGAAGTGGAATGCTAATATTAGGGGCCGAATCAGAAACCAACGTTAGATGAATGGGCTCAGGTTGAATCTCTGGTGGATTGCCTTGACTATCCGATATCGACCAATCGAATAGCCCGCTGCTTCTTGGGCGCCAAATCC
Source organism: uncultured Gemmatimonadales bacterium (assembly GCA_913045345.1). Lineage (GTDB taxonomy): Bacteria > Gemmatimonadota > Gemmatimonadetes > Longimicrobiales > Gaopeijiaceae > UBA1142. The sequence continues at coordinate 4,611 of CAJWPN010000004.1, read as the reverse complement.
CACTGAAGTTTTCAGAATTAACGGTGAGTTCGGCGACAGCGACCCCGAGAGAGTCCCTTAGGTCAACCTCTGAGAGCGTTCGGCTGGCCTGTCCATCAAGAATGAGACTAGACCCTACTGGGAGACGAAGGGGAGGAGGATCTCCGCGGTATTCATCTGGAGCAAGTCCAGTATGAGGAGGGTAAGTAACGCCAAGCACCAGCTCACTGATAAATAGTGGATCGATCGGAGTGATCCGATACGGCTCTGATTCTCCGCCGTCCTCTGCATGGACCTGATAGTCGATGGTTGTGCCAACACTCCGGAAGACATAAATGGCACGGCCCTCTAGCAGATCTAGTATCTCACTCCTTGGGATATCTCCCGCTGCTTGCCATCCCAAGGTAACTGACTGACGGCCCGGGGCTTGCACTGTTACTTGAACATCTGATCCTCTGAGGACCTCGATTGACCCTGGCGTCAACAGGATCTGAGCCAGAACGGGATCGTGCATGGTTTTGAGCGGCGAAGATAACGATACCAAAGCTCGAGACGATCTTGATGGGTTAGCCACTCCAAGGATGACTAGGAGTAAGGCTAGCATCATGAGAGTATTCAAACCGCGGCGAGTCCAAAACCGGATGTCTGCTCCCAGTTCTCCAGTCAGTCCACCTGAACCGAGTTCCCCTAACCTACCGAGTACCCTTGAAGCAGCTTCATTCGCAAGCAACCGCGATACCCCACCCGGTAGTTCCCGACCCAGTTCTATAGAGCCCCTCAGGACACCTGAGCTGAGTCCAGCTGCCCGCTCCATGACGACTGCCAGGGGCTCATCAGCAAGGGCGTAACGGATAATGAGATAGTAACCCAGCCAGGAACCAGTAAATCCTAGTAAGATCAGCACATCGAGAAAGGCCGGAACCCTGCTCCCTTGTGACCAGAGATTTGACTCAGCAAGTATCCAGGCGATCACAAGCACCAAGCTGACCCCGACGGCGAACCATACGCCGATTGCCCTGGCAGTCATCCTACCAAGATGGCCCCGAACCTCAGATACCTTTTCGTCTAACCGCGCTGAGGGGCTCACTAGGTAGCTTGTCCTAACACGAACATGAAAAGATTGACACCCATCCTTAAGGCACGCTCTCTGATTTCAGGCGGGTCATCGTGGACATCCTCATCTTCCCATCCATCCCCTAAGTCGGATTCATAGGAATAGAAAACTACAAGTCGCCCACCATGGAAGATTCCTAATGCTTGAGGAGGTTCGCCGTCATTTGAACCTGGAAACCTCCCTTCTCAATGCCTATTACCAGATTGAGGCCAGGCGTTATCCCAAAATCATGGCCAGCCAGCGCAACCACGTCCCCAACCTTCACTAGAAAAAAATCCAACCCGAACCATCCCTAAAAATGTTCAAGAGAATTGCCAACCTGATCAAGGGGTTTTTCAGCCTCTTCATCTCCAAGGCGGAAGCCAAGAACCCGGAAGCCCTCCTGGAAGTGGAAAAGGAAAACCTCCGCAAACAGATTTCCAAGTTCAACCAGAGCCTTGCCGCTCATGCCGGCCTCGTCGAAAGACTCATCAACCAGGTTGAAAAGGAGGAAAAAAAGGAAAAGGAATACCGCACCAAGGCCGGTGCCCACCTAAAGGCAGGCAACAAGGACGCTGCGGGCCAGTACGCGCTGCGCCTCCAGGAGGTTCGTGATGAACTTGAAGAGAACCGTACACAGCTGGCAGCAGCCGAAAAGACCTACAAGGAGCTCGTCCGGGCTCGAGATGTATCCATCAAGGAAGCCCAGCAGAAAATCGAAAGCCTGAAGTTCAGCATACAGGACATGAAGGTCAAGCAGGCCAGCGCCGAACTCCAGGAGATGGCCAGCGGCATGATTGCAGAAATGGGTGGCAGCGGGGATACATTGAACCGTCTCGAGTCCATCGTCGAGGAGCAACGGGAAAAGGCCGCCGGTCGGGCCCGCGTTGCCAAGGACAGCTTTGAAATGTCAGAGGTCGACCTCAAGGAAACGGAGCAGAATGCCATGGCCGACATGGCCCTCGCTGACCTTGCATCCGAACTCGGCATGGCAATTGAGCCGGAAGCTGAGGCGCCGGCAGATGGCGGCGGAGATGGCGGCACGGAGGAGGAACCGCCGGCAGAAGAACCCGTGAAGGAAGGCATGTGACGTGAGTCAGTGGAGGCGTGAATGGGAGAAATGGACACAACACACTGGACCGAGGTTCTCCGGGCACATTACAGCTCAGGTGCGCACAACCAATTCCTGATTCATGGGAATACCCCGGATATCTTTTCTGCCGACGCAACAAATCAGCCGGTTCCGCTCACCAATTACCTTTGCGAAAATCTGCTGACAGGATTTGACCTTCTGCTGACCTACAGCCTGGAGAAGGGTCTGGATGTCCACAAGGGTGAAGAGCTCCTCCAGAAAGCCATGCGCGGGTTTTCAGGAATCAATCCTGCGGCAACAGTGCCCCCGGGTGAGGCACTGGGCAAGCTGAACCATCTGCTTTTCGCGATCGTCAACCTCGCGCGAATCCGACCGGACAAGACCTGGAAGACAGCCCTGATCGTCCAGGGCGTCAACCTCATTGCCCCCGCCTCCTCCTCAAGCCTGTTGAACTACAACCTTTCCAATATCGCCCTGCTTATGCGCAACTGGTCCAACGAGGCTGCATTTCGACAACACCCCCTGGCCACGATCCTCGTCTGCGAAAACCTGAGTGACGTCCACCCGCTGATCACAAGGAACCCACGTGTCCTCGATATCAGCATCCCACTGCCATCCCCGGGGGAAATCAGGCAGACCCTTGAGTATTTTTCAGGGCGGTACAGGGGGTGCATTGGTGCCGGTGAAACTGAAAACCTCTCCCATAACCTTCGGGGACTTACACTCACCTCGATTGAAGAAGCCTGCCGGCTTGCCCATTACCAGCAAAACCCGATCTCCCTCAACCAGGCTGCGGAAATCAAGAAGACCCTCATTGAACAGGATGCCAAGGACCTGCTCGAGTTTATCCCTCCCAAGAAAAATTTTGATGACTTGTTCGGCCTTGATGCCATTAAGCGCTGGGTTCGAAAGGATCTGGACCTGTGGCAGCGCAACCACCTGCAGGGCGTCCCCAAGGGATACCTGCTCTGCGGCCCCGTCGGCACCGGCAAGACCTATCTCGCGGAATGCATTGCCGGGGAGGCCGGCATCCCGACCGTTATCATGAAGAATTTCCGGGACAAGTGGGTCGGCACATCCGAGGGCAACCTGGAAAAAATCTTCAGGCTCCTGCAGGCGCTCGACCGCTGCGTTGTCTTTATTGATGAAGCGGACCAGACACTTGGGGCGCGCAACGCATCCGGTGACAGTGGCCTCTCCGGGCGACTATACTCCATGATCGCCCAGGAGATGAGCAAGGGGGAGAACCGCGGACGGATTCTCTGGGTTCTCGCGTCCAGCCGACCGGACCTCATCGAGGTTGACCTGAAACGCCCGGGGCGCATTGACACCAAGATCCCCATCCTGCCCACGTCTTCCAAGGAGGAAAGCATGGGCCTGCTCAGGATTCTTCTCAAACGCAATGAGCTACAGCTTTCTGACGAGGAGGAAAAGGAACTCATCCCTCTGGCACCCCCCATGCTGACCCCCGGGTCAGCCGAGGCCATTGCGGCAAAGGTTTTCCGTGATGTCCACTCGGGAGAGCTGGAAGTAGCCCCCGTGCTCAGGAAATTCCTTGAAAACTACCACCCACCCGTTCCCATGCACCTGATCGAGCAACAGATACGGCTTGCCGTAAATGAAGCCACAGACATGGAATTAATCCCGGAATTTTATCACAAATACAAAGAAAACTTAAATACATGAGGACTCCCATGAAAAAAATCCCCATTCTAATTATCAGTACCATCCTCCTTGGTGGCACCCTGAATGCACAAAAGGTGAACTACCTTGAAATTCCCAAGCCTTTCAAGAACGACCCGGTCTTCAAGACGCCCAAGGCATCGGTTTCCTCCGGGGCACTACTCGTGCCTTTCATCACCTGGGCGGCAGACGGCGTCACCATACATGCCAACGGTGGAACAAAGGCAAACCCCGGATCGCGGCTCGGGCGTGCAGTCGGAGTCCCGGTCACCCTGGAGAGGCAGGACGACTTCAACCAGCAACTGGCCAACTATATCAAGGGGAAGAGCCCGTTCCTCCGCGGAACCCTGGGCATGATCAACCTCGCCTCAGAAGGACTAACCTCGATCAACCCGGACCTTGAGCCCATCGTGTTCGTCCAGCTCAGCTGGAGCACGGGCGCAGATGGATTTGTCGCCAAGGGCGTCAACCAACTCGCCGACCTGAAGGGAAAAACAATCGTGGTCCAGCGAACCGGGCCGCACATGGACCTGGTCAACGTGCTGGTGCAGGGCAGGCCCGCCGGCAGCGCCGCGGGCATCGCAGGGGCCTCTGTGCAGCGAGTGGCCTCCGCGCCCGAGGGGCGCTCCCGACGAGGGGGAGCCCACGCGTGGGAGGCTCATCGGCGGGGTCTCCACGCGTGCCGCGGCTTTCGCAGCTGTCCTTGGGATTGCGATGTGCCGTCGCTGCTCGTTGGCTGCGCGGCTGTGCGCCGTCGCGGCGC